>JAENWQ010000009.1 GCA_016649855.1 Actinomycetota bacterium
CATGATGATGCGTGTGAGCCCTGCAGCCTTGTGCAGCGCGGCCACCGGGACGATCATCGCGAGCATCGTGCAGTTCGGCGAGGCGATGATCCCTTTGGTGAGATCGTGGACCTCCTCCGGATTCACCTCGGGAACGATCAGCGGAACGTCGGGGTCCATCCTGAACGTGGCGGAGTTATCGACCACGATGGCTCCTCGCCCAACCGCAACGGGCGCCCACTGCAGCGAGACGTCGTCGGGAACGTCGAACAGCGCGACGTCACCTCCCTCGAACACGTCGGGGGCCAGTTCGCGGACGGTCACTTCGCCGCCTCGGAACCGCAGCTTCCGTCCCGCCGACCGGGCCGATGCAACGGGGATCAGCTCATCGATCTCGAACGGCCGCTCCTCGAGGATCCGCATGATCTCGGTCCCGACGGCGCCGGTCGCACCAACGACCACCAGCCTCATCGGTCGTCCTCCGCCCGCACCACCTTCAGCTTGGGCGTGAGCGTCTCGGGGTGGGACTCCCGGAAGATCACCTCGGTGGAAAGCTGGAACCGGTCGTGGATCACCTTCACCGCGCGCTCGACCTCGAACGCTCGGATGACGCACGAGACGCGGATCGACGAGGTCGAGATGATCTCGATGTTGATGTTGGCGCCGGCAAGCGCGTCGAACATGTCCGCGGCCACTCCCGGATGACTCTTCATCCCCGCCCCAACCAGAGACACCTTGGCAATCTCGTCGTCCGTTCTGATCTCTTCGGCGCCGATGTTGCCGCGGATCTGCTCGAGCACCGGAAGAGCACGAGGAAGGTCGGCCTTCGGGAGCGTGAAGGAGATGTCGGTCTTGCCGTCGTCCGAGACGTTCTGAACGATCATGTCTATGTTGACGCCCTCATCGGCGAGCGGGCGGAACACGCGGGACGCGACACCGGGATGGTCCGGCACGCCCTTGACGGTTACCTTCGCCTCGGACACGTCGTGCGCTATCCCCGAGATGATCGCCTGTTCCATACGTTCGTCCTCCTCGGTGATCCACGTTCCTTCCGCTCCCGTAAAGGTCGAGCGGACGTGGAGCTTCACCCCGTAATTGCGAGCGTATTCCACGCTCCTCAGCATCAAGACACCGGCGCCGCCCGCGGCCATCTCCAGCATCTCTTCATATGAAACCGCATGAAGCTTGCGCGCTTCCGGCACGACCTGGGGGTCGGCGGTGAACACGCCTTCGACATCGGTCCAGATCTCGCACGCATCCGCGTCGAGAGCCGCGGCCAGAGCCACGGCGCTGGCGTCCGAACCTCCTCGGCCGAGCGTCGTCACGTCGAATGCCGTCGAAACACCCTGGAAGCCCGCAACGATCGCGATGCGGTCCTCGGCGAGGGCCTCCCGAACGCGGTCGGCCTTCACCTCGATGATCTTGGCCCGGCCGTGCGAGGTATCGGTCACGATGCCGGCCTGAGACCCGGTGAACGAGATCGCTCGCCCCCCGAGCTCGTTGATCGCCATCGACAACAGAGCCATCGAGATCCGCTCACCGGCGGTGAGCAGCATGTCCATCTCCCGGGAGTCGGGTACGGCGGAGATCTGGCTCGCCAGCTCGACCAGCGCGTCGGTGGTGTGCCCCATGGCCGACACCACGACGCACACCTTGTTTCCGGCAGCCTGCGTCGCGACCACGCGCTCGGCCACGCGCTTGATCTGCTCGGCGTCTCCTACGGAGGTTCCTCCGTACTTCTGAACGATCAGGGGCATGGCATAGACGGTACCGGGTTTGCCTACGATCCCCAGCCGGGCCTAGCCTTCGAGGGGCCGGCGGCCCTCGATCGCACGCCCGAGAGTCACTTCGTCAGCGTATTCGAGGTCGCCGCCCACGGGCATCCCGCTTGCCAGCCGGGTGACCAGCACACCGAGAGGAGAGATCAACCTGGCGAGGTACATCGCGGTCGCGTCGCCATCGATGTTGGGGTTGGTTGCGACGATGACCTCCGAGACCGCCGGCGTCCCGTCTTCGGGCGTCCTCAAGCGGCGAAGGAGCTCCGAAACCCTGAGGTCCTCGGGGCCGATCCCTTCGATCGGCGACAGCGCTCCTTGGAGCACGTGATACAGACCCTGATACTCGCGGGTGCGCTCGATCGCAACGATGTCCGGGGGGTCCTGGACCACGCAGATGATCGTCGCGTCGCGGCGCGTCGATCGACAGTACTCGCACAGATCCTGATCGGAGACGTTGAAGCAACGCTCGCAGAACCTGACCTTTTCCTTCGCCTCGACGATCGCGTTGGCCAGTCGCTTGGCATCCTCCGTCGTTGCTTGAAGGAGATAGAACGCGACGCGCTGGGCGGATTTGGGACCGATACCCGGCATCCGGGCGAGCTCGTCGATCAGATCCTGGATCGGTCCCGCATAGAGCATCGACACGCTACATGCCGGGCAGGCCCATGCCGCCGAGACCACCGGCGAGAGGACCCATAGCTTCGGCTTGCGCGTCACGCGATCTATTGAGCGCATCGTTGACCGCGGCCGTGACGGTGTCGGCGAGCATCTCGATGTCGTCCTTGTCGGGAACGCCATCGAACATGTCCTCAGCGATCTCGACGCTGACGATCCGCTGGTCTCCGGTAGCGACGACCTTCACCGCGCCTCCACCGGCCTGCCCTTCGACCTCGACCTCGGCGAGAGCATCCTGCGCCTTCTGCATCTCGGCGGCCATCTTCTGGGCCTGCTTCATCATCTTCTGCATGTCCTTCATGTGGCCCCGCCCGTCATCTCTTGCACGTGGCTCCGCCCGTCATCTCTTGTCGCCGTGGGATTCGACGACCTCAGCCCCGAGGCCCTTCTTGAGGAGCTCGATCGGGTCGTGATCCGCCTCTGCCGGTGTGGTATCCGAGATATCTACCACCGATGAGTCCTCGTCCTCCGGCACCGGCGGCGCTTGCTTCGAGCCAACCGCGACGAACGAGATCTGGGGCTTGATGCCGAGCGATGCGTGGAGGGCGTCGATCAGCATCGTCCGGTTGCGATCGCCTGCCATCTCCTCGGCGTGGAAATCCGATTGCACCTCGGCAACGAGCGCCCCGTCGTCGTAGGTGAGCGGACGGGAGGGATTCAGCAACGCGTGGACCCGCTTGCTCGCCTTCGAGACCTCGCGCAGGGTCTGCGGCCACGCGTCCTTGATGTGCCCGAACCCCACCTCGGCCGGAACGTTCGACGGGCGCTCGTTCTGGGGAGGGGGGGCGGGCGTCGGAGCAGCGACAGGGGCGGGGCGAGGCGCCCGCGTGACGGGGGCAGGTGTGGCTTCGGCCTGAGGCGGTGGGCCCTCGATCCCGATGCGGCGCTCGAGGCGCTCGATGCGCCCCAGAAGCCCGGTGGGCGCCGGATCGGTATCGGGCGACGCCGAGCGGATCAATGCAACCTCGAGGAGCAGGCGGTGGTTCGGAGCGTCCCGCATGTCGGTCAGGGCCTTGGCCAGCAGGTCCACGATCCGGAGCAGTTGCGAGGGGGTGAAGTGCTCGGCCTGTGCCGCCATCGTCGCGCGGTCCGCAGGCGAGGATTCGATCAATTGCTCGGCGCCGGGAGCGGTACGCAACAATAGGAGTGAACGCGCATGACCGAGCGCGCCGCGCGCGACCTGGCGAACGTCTGCTCCTTGGGCGACGGTCGAATGAACGGACCAGAAGATATTTCCGAGATCTCCGCGCGCAAGCGCTTCGAACAGCTCGGCGAACGCGTCCTCCTTGCGGCCGCCCAGCAAGTGCTCGACGTCACCGGCAGTCACCCTGCGTCCGAAGCTCGACAGCTGATCCAACGTGGAGAGCGCGTCTCGCATCCCGCCCTCGGCATAGCGCGCGACGATGTCGAGCGCATCAGGATCGACCTCGAGAGACTCCTTGGCGGCCACATCCGCGAGATGCTTGGCGATCACCTCGCTCGGGATCGGACGAAAGTCGAACCTCTGGGTCCGCGACTGGATCGTGTGAAGCACCTTGTGAGCCTCGGTCGTGGCGAGGATGAAGATCACGTGCTCGGGAGGCTCTTCGAGGGTCTTCAACAACGCGTTGAACGACGGGGTCGTGAGCATGTGGACCTCGTCGATCACGTAAACCTTCTTGCGGCCACCGGCCGGCGCCAGCGCGACGCCCTGCAGGATCTCGCGCGTGTCTTCGACCCCGGAGTGCGATGCGGCATCTAGCTCGATGACGTCCAGGGACGACCCGTTGGCGATCGCGACGCACGAGTTGCACACACCGCAAGGCTCGGGGGTCGGCCCCTTCTCGCAGTTGAGGGCCTTCGCGAGGATCCGCGCGGTGCTCGTCTTGCCCGTTCCCCGGGGGCCCGTGAACAGGTACGCGTGCGCGACCTTGTCCTCCCTGATGGCGTTGGTGAGGGTCGACGAGATGTGCTCCTGCCCGAGGATCTCATCGAAGGTCTGCGACCGGTACTTGCGATAGAGAGCGAGATAAGCCACGGACCCATCCTAGTAGCCACCGGAGACGGTTTCGGAGGCAAGAAGACCAGAAGAAAAAGCGGCCGTGCAGCTCGCTCTGGACCTCCACGCCGCCGGCGCTGTTCCGGTAGCCGGCTCCGGCCGGGAACCCCTGCGGCACTCCCGGAGGGCCGCTTACGGCTGCTCCCTTCCGGGTCTGACCGGGTTCACGGTTCCGAGTCGCGCAGGACCCGACCATCAACACTGCTTTCCGGGGGCTGCCCGGTCGCGCAAAGGCCGCAAGCGAGTACTCAGCCCGGCATAAAGAGGGTTTCCGGTACAGGGGACCCCTGGCCCCCCGCCTAGCACGGCCGTCATCAGGATACGGGAAGACTCCAGACCCCCGTTCTCTCTTCTCGGGCGGAGGCGAAGGGATTTGAACCCTTGGATCCTTTCGGATCACACGATTTCCAATCGTGCCGATTCGGCCGCTCTCGCACGCCTCCGTGCGGGAGTGTACCTAGCGGAGCGGACCTCCCCGCTACCGAAGGGCGAAGACACCTCGACTTATACTCACGGGCCGAGGTGGGGTACCGAAGCGGCCATAACGGGATCGCCTCGAAAGCGATTGTGGGTGCAAGCCCACCGTGGGTTCAAATCCCACCCCCACCGCTCTGCGTTACAGGCCTTCGCCCTCAGAGGCGACGAGCCTCGAAGAAGTTGCGTAGCAACACTGCGCACTCCTCTTCGAGGACCCCGGTGGTGATCTCGACCTCGTGGTTCAGGCGAGGGTCCTGAGGGATGTTGTAGAGGGACAGCGCGGCACCGGCCCGGGGATCGGCGGGGCCGTAAACGAGCCTGTCGATCCGAGCGAGGACGAGCCCACCCGCACACATCGCGCACGGTTCGAGCGTCACGTACATCGTCAGCCCGCCCAGCCTCCAGGAACCGATCGCCTCGGCTGCCTCTCGGAGGGCCAGGATCTCCGCGTGCGCGGTCGGATCGTTCCGTAGCTCGCGCTGGTTGTGGGCCCTTGCGATGATCTCCGGCCCTCGGGCCACGACCGCTCCGATCGGCACATCGCCGTGCTCGAGGGAGAGCTGTGCCTCTTCGAGAGCAACCCGCATCAGCTCTTCGTCGGTCACCTCAAGTGTCCTCGCGGCCGGAGATCCTCCTCTTGGCAGCCGCGTACTTCTGTTTGACCCACCCGAGGACGTCCTGGGCCCAGTCGTACTCCGAGGAGAGCACCGCCAGCGCTGCGATATTCAGCAACAACGACCACGGACCCGGCACCGGGATGATCAAGATCGCGAAGGCGACCATCAGGATCCCCAGCACGGTCACCAGGATCCGCCTCGTCATCCCAACGATCGACTTGCGGCGCTTGAAGACATCGAACTCCGTAGGGCTCTCGAAGGTGCCTAGATCGTGCACCTCGCTGAGCTCGGTGCCATCGTTCGGAACCTGCTTGGCGAACGTTTCCAGGAAGACCGAGGCGTGCCGCGCCGTCAGGTGCGTCATCGTCGCTACCTGCAGGAAGTAACTGCCGTTCGACGTCTCGATCCCGATGATCGGACCGATGCTGGCGCTCTTGTTGACGCCCCAGGTCTTGATGTCGTCGAGCTGGACGACCTCGGTCTCGTTGTTCCCGAGGATCCAGTGCAGGATCAGACAGGTCTCGGTCAGGTAGAGGAACCCGGCCCCCCGCGGGCCCACCGCTCGCCGGATCCGAACCCAGCCAACCACCCGGTCGGTCTCACCCGTATGCGGGCGCGCGTGACCAAGGATGTTGTCCTGGCGGATATCTGCGATGCGTTGGCCCAGACCCAAAGAGAACCCCTGCTCCACCCTCGTTTCCCTGAGGCCAAAGGGTACGTGAAAGCTGTCGCGATTGTGGGTCGTCTCGCCGACATTTCGAGTACGCCCGGAGGGATTCGAACCCCCGACCTTCCGGTCCGTAGCCGGACGCTCTAATCCACTGAGCTACGGGCGCACGTAACTGAATAGAGACTAACGCAGGCATTGTGGACACCGACCCTCGAGCGGAGGCGAAGGGATTTGAACCCTTGAAGGAGGTAACCCCCCTTAACGCATTAGCAGTGCGCTCCCTTCGGCCACTCGGGCACGCCTCCGCGGCGAATCATATAAGGGGTCACGGCGAGGTCGTCGTGGTGGGACGTGGTTCGGCTTCGGGGGGAGCGTCGATCTTGCTCCGTTCGATTGTGAAATCGCCGCCGAGCCCGTCGAAGGATATGTAGTCGTAAGAGACCGCCTCGCCTCCCTGGAAGTAGATGATCTCGGCCTCGTAGTCGAGCTCGGTTTCCACTAGAAACGAGCCGAGCCCCGTGGCTCCGGTGGAGCCCACCACCATGACGGTCGACCCGTTGCCCTGGAGGAACGAGCGCTCGTGCGTGTGGCCGGCGAGGATCAGAGGAACGAGACCGGTCGAATCGGCTGCCTGCCGGGCGTCGTGCACCGCAAGAACCCCGGGATCGAGGCGTGCAACCAGGCCGGCAACCTCCGCAGCTCGTTCGAGCTTCTCTCCATTGGCTTCTTCGGTCGAGACCTCGTTGGTCGCGGTGAACGTGGGATCGGCGACGCCAAGGATGCGGACTCCTTCAACCGATGTGAGGTCTCCATCCAGAAGGCGGACGTTGTCTATGAGGGCAAGCTCCGCACGGTTCGCACGGGAGTCGTGGTTCCCGGGAACAAATAGGTACGGGACATCGATCTCTTCGATGAGCAAACCGATACGCGCCTCGATCGGCGCTCCGAACGATGTGAGATCGCCCGTGTCGAGCACCGCGCTGACATCGAACCTCTCGGCCAGGTTCCTCGTGATCTCAACACCGATGGGGTTCGAGTGGATATCGCTTACGTGCAGGATCGCGACCGAATCCTCCTGTGGAGCGAGCGCTGGTTCGGCAACGAGCGCAAGGAGTTGAGAGAGGCGCTCCGCGAGTCCCTCGTAACGCGATCTGAGATCGTCGAGCGCGCTGACACCTTGATCGACAGCCGCGATCACCTGCGGGGCCCGCTCGAGAGCACCGGTGAACCTCGGTTCCTCGAACGCCTCGACGTTGAATGTCGCGGCCGTGAACCCCACCGCCACTGCGATGGCGAGAACGCCTCCGGCGGCACCTGCCGCCATCGTCTTGATCGTCCTGCCCGCGATCAGCCCGGCCGCGATCGCGCCGATGACCAGGCCCCCGAGAAGGAGCCGGACGCTGGTCGCCAGGGCCGTGGACCTCAGGTCATCCTCGATGTCCTTAACCAATCCAGCCCGGGACTCCCGCGATGAAACAGCGTCGGCTAGGGAACCGGGGTCCACCTCGCCGATGGAGAGATCGAGGTCGAGAACCGACGCGTGCGTATCGGCAGAGACCGTCCCGAGCGGGGGGACGATCACGACGGTCCTCCCCCAGCCGATCCGGGCTCCCGCGGACACGCTCGCCGGACCCATCGCGTGATGTGCCTCGGGGATCAGCCACACCAGCGCCAGCGAGGACACGACTCCAAGCAAAGCGGCCCCGACGAGGCGCTTTCTCGGACGCCGCCTCCTGCCCGGGGTGTCGGTCATAATCATCGGACTGTAAACGAGGGGGTAAGGATGCGACTGCGAGCGGCTGTGGCACTGATCACCGGCATCGTCCTGATCGTTCCCGTTCCCGCGGGAGCTCTGCCGAAGGGGACCAAGGTCCAGACCTACCAGGGTGGGCTGAGCTTCCCCATCGACATGTCATGGGTCAAGGGCACGAAGAAGATCTTCTTCACCGAAAGAGGCGGCAAGATCCGCGTGATGAGCGGACGGAAGCTCCTGAAGCGGCCCTGCATCAACCTCGGAGTCCGGTCGGACGGCGAGCGAGGATTGCTCGGGCTGGCCCTTCACCCGAACTTCAAGAAGAACCACTTCCTCTACGCCTTCTTCACGGACGCCTCTCCGTTGCAGAACCGTGTGAACCGCTACAAGGTGACCAAGAACCGCTGCAAGCACAGCAGAACGATCGTCGATGGCCTCGACGCATCGTCCGGCTATCACAATGGCGGACAGATCGAGTTCATGAACGGCAAGCTGTTTATCTCTACCGGTGAGGGTCACTCGGCGGGCGCCGCGCAGTCCACGTCGAACCGACTCGGGAAGATCCTCAGGGTGAACCCGGGCGGCTCCATCCCGGGCAACAACCCCTTCGGCAATGCGGTGTGGTCGTACGGACACCGCAATCCATTCGGTCTTGCCCACCGACCCGGCACCGATCTTCTCTACGAAACCGAGAACGGGCCGAGCTGTGATGACGAGCTCAACCTGATCAGGAAGGGCCGCAACTACGGCTGGGGCGATGGATACTCGTGCGGGACCAGGGGCGTCGGTTCCGATCCGAAGGGGCCGATGCGCCGATACTCGAGCATCATCGTGCCGACCGATCTGTGGTGGTACTCCGGCCGCCTCGACGCGCTCGACAACCACCTCCTCATGGGCGACTACAACGGGAACCTCCACAGCTTCAAGATGAGGCGGAACGGGACCAGGGTGAAGAAGGAGCGCACGATCTACTCGACCGGCGGGATACTCGATGTGGCCAAGGGACCAGGCGGATGGCCTTACTTCATGACGTCATCGGGGATGTTCCGGATCGTCAAGAAATAACCTACAGATAGCTGCCGGCCCCCGTTTCGCCCGGGGCACCGGGCGGCAGGCTGCGGCGCATCTCGTCCAGCTGGGCGCGGCTCTGCATCTGTTGCGCGAACAGCATCGCCTGGATGCCGTGGAAGAGGCCCTCGAGCCATCCGACCAATTGGGCATGCGCGATCCTCAACTCAGCATCAGAGGGTGTCTCGTGCTCGTCGAACGGGCTACTGAGACGCGACAGCTCGTCCTTGAGGTCGGGTGAGAGAACATCGCCGAGCTCCTTGAGCGAGGACTCGTAGACCTCCTTCATCCGGTTGCGGCTGGCCTCGTCGAGCGGGGCAGAACGAACCTCATCGAGGAGCTGCTTGACCATCGAGCCGATCCTCATCACCTTCGCCGGATGCTGGATCGCTTCGCCGTCGGGGGCTTCCTCGGTCTTGCTTCCTGGGACGACCAGAACCTCCTGCTCGTCTACCGGCCTCTCTTGCTCCGGGGGTGTGTTCTGCTCTTCGCCGTCGGGTTCGGTCATGGGTTGTCCTTCTCTCGGTGACACGTCAGGTTAGCGCCTGAGGGCTTCTGCGATCCGTTTGGGGCCGGGGTGCTCCTCGATCTCTTCGAGGGGCAGCGGAAGGGCGAGCGACCAGTTGGGGCGCTCGTCGGTCGTTCCCGGCTGATTCGGTCGTTCCTCGACGCCGAGCGCATCCTCGAAGGTCGCGGTCAGGATCATGCTGGGAGCCCGAGCCAGGAGTTGGTAGGCACGTTCGACAACCTCCGCGACGGGAGCGTCATCCGGCACCCCCGCCATGTCGCGGAGCCTCTCCCTGATCGCCCGCTCGGAGTCCTCGTTCGGATGCAGCCCGGCGGCTCGTTGGGCTTCGAGATCGGCGCCGGTCCACATGCCGGGGATCGTCGGAAGGTCGTGGTTGGTGACCGTGGCAAGCGCCAGCTCCGGGTAGTGAGACGGGCCGTCCGGTTCGAACCAGAGCACCTTGTAGGAGAGGATGCGGCGCCGCTCGAGCTCCTCCCGCACCCCGGGTTCGACGGTGCCCAGATCCTCACCGACGACGAACGCGCGGGCGCGGTGACTCTCGAGGGCCAGGATGTCCAGGAGCTCGCGCGCTGGGTAGCGAACGTAGGTGCCCTCGCTCGCCTCGGCTCCGGCGGGGATCCAGAAGAGGCGGAACAGCCCCATGATGTGATCGATCCTCAGGCCCCCGCCTCTCAGGTTGGCGCGAACCGTCCGTACGAACGGCTCGTAAGCGGCGGCCCTCAGCGCCCAGGGATCGAACGCCGCCACCCCCCACGACTGCCCCGCGGTGTTGAACTCATCGGGCGGCGCACCCACCGAGACGCCCTCGGCGATCTGGTCCTTCCAGTACCAGGAGTCGAAGCCGCACGGGTCGACCCCGATGGCGAGATCCTGAACGACGTCGATATCCGCGCCGGCCGCTTGCAGCGATCGGTCCAGGTGGTACTGGAGCCACATCTCGAGGCGAACGTCGGGGACATCGGCCAACGCACGGACGGCAGCGGTCTCGGAGCGCCGGTACTCGGCGGGCCACTCGCGCCACTGCGGTCCGTGTCGGCGCGTCAGGACCACGAACGCGGCGAAGTTCTCGAGTAAGTCGCCCTCGGTCTGCCGGTACGCGTCGAACTCCGGGTCTCGGTCGGCCCGTGCGAACAGGAGACGGAAGGCATCGCTCTTCAGCCGGTGGACGGCAGACCGGTCGATGCGCCGGTCGTCGTTCAACGCGCGCCCCGCGGCGCGCAACGTCTCGAGCTCGGGGAGATCACCTGCCCCCGGTAGATCGTCGATGGCCAGGTAAAGCGGGTTGCGGTAGCACCGGCTGCTCGGGAAGTAAGGACTGGCTTGTTCCGGATGAGCCGCGTGCAAGGGGTTGACGATGGCCATCTCGGCGCCGGCAGACGACGACCAGCGCGCGCACTCCGCGAGATCGCCGAGGTCACCGATGCCCCACGAGCGCGACGACCTCAGTGCGTAGAGCTGGAGCGCCCAGCCCCACATCCGCATGTCATCTCGCAGGTAGCTGGTCCCGGGAGACACGATCAGGCGCGTCTCCCCTCCGTCCCAGGAGAACCGGTGATAGCCGAGGGGAACGTCGCGAACCTGACCCTCGATCCCGATCGTGCCGCCATCTTCGAGGAGCACCTCTCCCGCCGTCCCGAGGTCGTCTCCGGGACGTACGACCAACGCACCTGGTTCCCCCGGGCCGTCCGGTCCCGCACCCATCGCCTCGAGAAAAAGATCAACCGACGCGCGGGGCGCGTCGCGCCACTCGCCGCGGTTGTCGTGATAGCCCTCTTCGATGCCCCACGTGAGTGGGTCTGCCGTGCTCACACGGCGATGCTACGGGTGATCAGGCTTCGGCTTCGCCCGTGGGGGTCGCGGCGAGCCAGTCCAGCGCACCAAGCAGGGGGACGCCGTCGTCCCGCACCCAGTCGACGATCCCCGCATCGATGCCGGCACCGCGCACCGACCGATCGCCGAGGTCGATGAGGTTGGCGAACCCGCGCACCGCGGTCTCCTCGAAGATCCCGTCCGAGGCCATCTCGTTGAGCAGATCGTTGAGGTTCAACGTTGGATCGATAGCGCGGGCATTCGCCAGTTTCCTCAGACGCTGCTCGAGCTCGATACGGAACGAGCTCATCGCCACGTTGGGGTCGTCGAACACCTTCGAGATCGGATAGGGCAGCCCGGCCAGAAGGGTGCCGTCCTCGAGCGTGCGGTCGACCTGGAAGCCGGGAGCACCGCGGCGGATCTTCTCCTTGGTGATCGCGTGCAGGCCCTCCACCTTTTCGCGAAGGCGCGGCGTCCCGCGCAAGAGATCATCGAGGGCGTCGACCGCGTCCTGGCGGTCGAGCTCCGCAAGATCGAGCCAGGGACTCCCTCCCCTCACCGTGAAGCGCGCGACCGCCGTTCGGTAGATGAGGGCCGCGATCAGAAAGGCGAGGATCGCCAGGATCAGGACCCGGAACAGGAAGACGATCGCGGGGGCGCCGAAGATCCTCAGCAGGGGACTTCCGAGGTTGTCCCGGTGGATCGTCTCGGTGGTCGTGGTCGTGGTCACCCCGGAAGGATCGGTGACGGTTTCGGTCGACGAGTCGACGGTCACCGCCTGGGTCGAATCCCTCTCGCCGCCCACCGACAACTCATCGAGCCTCTGGGCGGTATCGGGGAGGAAGAGCAGGAGCCCCCCGAAGATGAAAACAACGACGGCGGCAACCCAGGCTGCCAGCCTCGAACTCTGCATCACGGTCATCGACCTCCGGTTGGATTCCCCATGGCGGGCTTGGAGAGGCCCAGAGATCGAGCCTAATGCCCGTACCGGCTTTCTCCATGGAATCTCCATACCGTCACAAAACGCAACCAACGTCCTCCCCGTACACTGGCCTTGACGCGCCGAACCTCACCAGCACCGGCAGGACGGCGCATCCACCAGAAGACAGTGACCAGAAACGAAGGAGAAGGCGTGAGATCCGCGACCTCATCGATCGAGGTGAGCGCGGCCCAAAGACTGGGCTGCGTCGATGTGACCGAAGAACTGCAACGAGCGATCAAGGATTCGGGTGTGTCGACCGGATGCGCGGTCGTCTTCTGCGCCCACACCACCTGTTCTCTCGTGATCAACGAGTGGGAGGACGGCGCTCTCGACGACCTCAAGGCCAGGCTCGATGCCCTCGTGCCGGAGGACGCCTACTACGCCCACGACGACATGACGAAGCGGACGCAGAACCTCGTCGAAGAGGAGCGCAAGAACGGCCACGCCCACGTCCTCCAGATGATCGTCGGGGGCACCTCGCATTCGATCCCGGTCGCGGGTGGCGCTCCGCTTCTGGGGACGTGGCAGCGCCTCTTCCTCCTCGAGATGGACGAGCCGAAGCCGCGCACGATCACCTTCCACGTCTTCGGGGGCTAGCTCACCAGCAAGCGCCGTAAGCTGTTTCTCTCGCTGACGCGAGGTTCTTGGTCTAGAATCCCCGCATGCCTAGTTATCGGATCGGCCCCGCAGCGGAGCTCCTCGGGGTCAGTCCCGACACCGTCAGGCGTTGGGCCGACGCCGGGAAACTGGCGACCACTCGCACGGCCTCGGGTCAGCGGATGGTCGACGGGGCCGACCTCGCCCGGCTCGCGACCGAGGCGACCGAGGCCCTCGAACCCGAACTGACCGCCGCTCAATCTGCCCGTAACCGGATCTCGGGGATCGTGACCAAGGTCACCCGCGACACCGTAATGGCCCAGGTCGAGATCCAAGCGGGGCGTCACCGGATCGTGTCGCTGATGTCCCGGGAGGCGGCCGACGAACTCGGGCTCGAACCCGGCGTGATGGCGGTCGCGGTCGTCAAGGCCACCAACGTCATCGTGGAGAAGGGCGCCGAGTGAGACGCCGGATCGCCGCGGCCCTCGCGGCCGTGGCTCTCCTCGGGGGATGCTCGAATGCCTCCGGGGATGGGTCGCAGCGGCTCACCGTCTTCGCGGCGGCCTCGCTGACAGAGGCGTTCACTGATCTCGCCGAGGCCTTCGAGGACGAGCACCCTGGCGTCGAGGTCACCCTCAGCTTCGCCGGGTCCCCCGACCTGGCTGCCCAGATAGAAGCCGGCGCGGGGGCCGAGGTCTTCGCCTCGGCGGACGAGGCAAACATGGAACGCATCGTCGAGGGCGGTCTCGCCGCGGGCACCCCCGAGGTCTTCGCCATGAACGGCCTAACGATCGTGGTGGAGGCCGGGAACCCCAAAGGCATCGGAAGTCTCGACGATCTTGCAGTGGACGATCTCATCGTGAGCCTCGCGGCGCCCGAAGTGCCGGCGGGGAGGTACGCGGCCGAGATATTCGACGCTGCCGGGATCGCGATCGAAGCCGATTCCTACGAGGTCGATGTCAAAGCGGTCGTGGCCCGGGTCGCGCTAGGTGAGGCGGACGCAGGGATCGTCTTCACGACGGACGTCGCGGCCGCGGGCAGCGATGTCTCGGAGGTGCGGATCCCCAAGGAACTGAACGTGATCGGCGAGTACCCGATCGTGGTCATCGAAGATGCCGGCGAGCTAGCCGAGGAATTCGTCAGGTTCGTACTCTCGAACGCAGGCAAGGTCCCGCTGAGGGCCCGAGGGTTCGGCACCCCATGAAACGAACGAGTCACCTCCCCTGGTCGCTGCTCGTTCCGGGCCTGATCGCGGTCGTCTTCCTACTCTTCCCGCTGGCGGCGTTGGTGATCAAGGCGCCGTGGAGCGAGATGACGGCGGAGATCAGCTCCCCCGAGATCCTCAATGCGTTACGGGTCTCCCTGGTTACGTCGGTCGGCGCGGCGCTCCTGGCGACCGCCCTGGGCGTGCCGCTCGCATATCTGTTGGCGCGCACGACGTTCCCGGGCCGGCGTCTCGTGAGGGGGCTCGCGCTCCTTCCACTTCTGCTGCCCCCGGTGGTCGGCGGGCTCGCGCTCCTACTCGCGTTCGGGCGTCGGGGGATCGCGGGGGAATGGCTCCTCGACGCGTTCGGCCTCACGCTGCCGTTCTCGACCGCCGGCGTCGTGGTGGCTCAGACGTTCGTCGCGATGCCGTTCCTCGTGCTCACCGCGGAGGGGGCGCTGAACAACCTCGACCGGCGTTACGAAGAGGCCGCCACGACGATGGGCGCGTCAAGGCTCTCAGTCTTCGGGCACGTGATCGTCCCGATGATCCTCCCGTCGCTGGGAGCCGGGATGCTGCTGGCGTGGGCGCGGGCACTCGGGGAGTTCGGGGCGACGATCACATTCGCCGGCAACCTGCCGGGGGTTACGACCTCGATGCCGGTCGAGGTCTACATCGCTCTCCAGACGCGGCCGGAGACCGCAATCATTCTAAGCCTGATCCTCCTGGTCGTGTCCCTCGCGATCCTCGTCGGACTGCGCGGCAATTGGTTGCAGCACACATGAGCCTGTCGGTCGACGTGCACATCGATCTGGACGGTTCATCGGTCGAGGCGCGCCTCGAGGTCGAGGCCGGCGAGATCGTCGTACTCCTCGGTCCCAATGGTGCAGGGAAGACGACCCTGCTGCGCGGCATCGCCGGACTGCTCGGGCCTTGCGGGGAGGTCTCCGTCGAGGGACGCGCGATGGATGGACCCCGGACCTTCGTTCGCACCGAGGACCGCAGGATCGGGGTGGTGTTCCAGGATCTCCTCTTGTTCCCGCACATGACGGTCGAGAAGAACATCGTCTTCGGAGCACGCTCCTCAGGCGCCACGAAGACGGGGGCCAGGGAGCGTGCGGCCAACACCATCGACGACTTCGACCTGCGCGCTCTCGCCGGGTCCCTCCCACGTTCCATCTCGGGGGGAGAGAGGCAGCGCGTCGCCCTCGCGCGCGCGTTCGCCGGCAGACCGAAGGTGCTGTTGCTGGACGAACCGTTCGCCGCACTCGACGCCGCCTCTCGGGTCGAGATCCGAACGATGGTCGCGCTCCATCTGCATACGTTCGCCGGGCCCACGATCCTCGTGACCCACGATCCGCTCGAGGCACTCGTCCTCGCCGATCGAGTCGTGGTCCTCGAGAGGGGACGGATCGTGCAGGAGGGCACGCCGGACGATCTCCGCTCCCGTCCTCGTTCGTCCTATGTGGCAAGCGTCGTCGGCATCAACCTCTTCCACGGCGTGGCGACCGGGGGGCGCATCGAGACCGGCGGAGCCACTCTCGTGGCGGCGACCGAGATCGACGGAGAGGTCTTCGCCGCGGTGCACCCCCGTGCGGTCGCGCTCTACCGGAACCGGCCGGAGGGGACCCCGAGGAACGTCTGGAGGGCCGCGTGACCGCCGTCGACAACGAGGGGGACCGGCTGCGCGTCCGGATCGAGAGCGACCTCCGGATCGTGGCCGAGATCACGCCGGGCGCCCACGCCGAGCTGGCGATCGCCCCGGGCTCCGAGGTATGGGCCTCGGTGAAGGCGACCGAGGTAGCCGTCTACCCGGCCTAACCCCGACCCCAAACCACCTTTGAGGCTCCTACAGCGCGCCCGGCCGCACGGAAAACACCTCAAAGGTGCCTAGCGCGCGGTGAATCTTTGGTATTCTTCTTCCCTTGTTAATAGTGCAAAGTCGGATGGAGAGCCTCATGAGGGACAGAAGAACCGCACATCCCTACGACGACGTCGATGTGATCGACGCCCGAGCCCCCCGCTTCAACCAGGCGACGGTGGCGACCCTTTCCCTGGCCGGGTTGGCGACCGGCTGGTGGATTCTGATCGCCGCCATGGCCCTCCAGCTGATCGTCGGCCTCCGCTTCGGTCGCAGGGCGTGCCTGCCGTGTGTCTTCTACTTCGAGGTGATCCAGCCGCGCTTCGGCGAAGGCGAGATCGAGGACTCCCGGCCCCCGCGCTTCGCCAACATCATGGGTGCGGTGTTCCTTTCTGCCTCTGCAGTCGCGTACGCGATCGGGTGGACCCTGCTCGGTGGGATCCTCGCCGGGATGGTCGCGGCCCTGGCCCTATTGGCGGTGACGACCGGCTTCTGCACCGGCTGCGAGATCTACAAGCTGCTGGCGCGCGTCCGCGGCATCAAGCCGGGGAGCGTGCAACACATCGATCTCGCCGAGCTCGGTGAGTCAACCGATGAAGGTCAAGTGGTCGTTCAATTCACGCATCCGCTCTGCTCCGGTTGCCACGAGGTCGAGAAGCAACTCGTGATGGAGGGACACCGTCTCGTGCTGGTCGATATCTCGAAGCACCGGGACCTGGCTCGCAAGTACCACGTTTCGGTGGTCCCGACCGCGCTGTCCGTGGGTGCCGACGGACGCGTGTTGGAACGCCTCGCCTAACTCCTACGCGCTCGAACCGGGGGCCTTGAAGGACCGCTTGAAGTCCTCAAGTACATCCTGCAACCCGTCCCAATCCTCCGCGTGGGTCTGGAAGTTGAGCGCGAACCCGTAGTCCCTGGTGACGAACTGAAGATTCACCGCGTGGAAATCGGCGCCTTCGGTTGAGAACGTGTACTCCCAGTCGACTGCCTCGAAACCCTGGAACGTGGCGTCCCTCAGTCTCACGCGCTGGTAGTCGCCCATGCGAGCGGCGAAATCCTCCTCGAAGTTCTCGGCGGTGCCGACAACATCGGTCCCGGGTGTATCGGTCCAGTCGACCCGCATGTACGCGCGGCTCTCCGGATCTGTGAAGTCGACGCTTGAACCGTCCCCGATCGAGTTCACGTTGACCTCCCACCCCTCGGGGTAGGCGACGGAGTGGCCCGGCGGGAGATCCTTCGACTTCTTCCATCCCTCCGGAACCACGCCCATCTCGGCAACCTCGGGCTGCACCTGGCCCCCCGCGCCCTGGTCCCGAGGCTCGGGTTCCTCCTCTCCGCCGAAGAGCATCGCCGAGCCCACTACGACTGCGATCAGGAGTCCGACGCCGGCCAGGATCAGCCCGAGGCGCGACCGAGACGGGGCGGTACGAACTTCGATCGGAGGGGCGGGCGGGACGTCATGCAGGTGCTGCAGCCGCGGCCTCAACTCGGCCGGAGACGGTCGGTCGGCAGGATCCTTCGCGAGGAGATCGGAGATCACACCGGACAGAGGGCCCTCGGGCGGAACGACATCGTCGTTGATCACCGATTGCAGCGTGGCGATCGGATGGCTCCGACCGAACGGAGAACGACCCATCAGCGCGAAGTAGAGCGTCACGCCGAGGCCCCAGAGATCCGTCGCCGGTTGGCTCCGCTTGCCCTCTGCTTGTTCGGGTGCCATGTACGCGGGGGAACCGAGGATGTAGCCGCTGGCGGTCAGCTTCGGATCGTCTATCACCGCGGCGATCCCGAAATCGGCGAGCTTGGAACGGTCGTTGGCGGTGATCATGACGTTGGCCGGCTTGACGTCACGATGCACGATCCCCTGCCGGTGTGCTGCCTCGAGCACGTCGAGAAGATCGAGGGCTATCCGCGCGGCGCGCTCCGGCGACAACGGTCCCTCCCGTTGCACAAGCTCGGACAGCGTCGGCGCATCGATCAGTTCCATCGCGATGTAGATGCGATCGTCCTCGTCGATCACGTCGAAGACGGTGACCGCCCCCGGGTGCGCGAGACCGGCGGCCGTGCGCGCCTCGCGCATCACGCGCTGGCGGAAGAGCTTTCGCTCCTCTTCCCCCATCCCCTGCGGAAGCTTGACCTCCTTGAGCGCGATCTCGCGCCCGAGACGCGCGTCGAGAGCGCGCCACACGACGCCCATCCCACCCCGTCCGAGTTCGGCGAGGAGCTCGTACCGGTCGGAGATCCGCGTAGGTGAAGGCATGTGCCTACCAGGCATAGTCCTCCGGCGCGGGCTTGTGGCCGGGCCAGATCTCATCGAGACGCGCGACCGCCTTCTCATCGAGCGTGATCTCGAGGGCTCGTTGAGCCCCGTCGAGCTGATCCATGGTGCGCGGGCCGATGATCGGCGCGGTGACCGCGGGCTGGTGCAGGAGCCACGCGAGCGCGACGTGCGCCGGCTCCTCGCCGAGGTCGGAGCAGAAGGACTCGTAGTCCTCCACCTGTGGACGTAGCTCCTCGAGCATCTCGGCCGAGCGCCCGGTGGTGCGACGGCGCCCTTCTTGCTCCTTCTTGAGCACGCCTCCGAGCAGACCGCCGTTGAGCGGGCTCCACGGGATCACGCCGATGCCGTAGTCGAGGGCCGCGGGGAGAACGTCGAGCTCAACCTGACGCGTGGCGAGGTTGTAGATCGACTGCTCGGATACGAGGCCCATGAAGTTGCGGCGGTTGGCCGATTCCTGAGCCTTCGCAAGATGCCATCCGGCGAAGTTGCTCGACCCCACGTAGATGATCTTGCCCTGCTGCCTCAAGGTTTCCATCGCCTCCCAGATCTCGTCGAAGGGAGTCTCCCGGTCGACGTGATGCATCTGGTAGATGTCGATGTGATCCGTCTGGAGGCGCCTGAGAGAAGCGTCACAGGCCCGCCTGATGTTGAGCGCAGAGAGGTAGGTGTCGTTCGGCCAGTCGCTCATCGAGCCATAGAGCTTGGTTGCGATCACGGTCTTCTCGCGGCGTCCGCCGCCGGTGGCGAACCAGCGCCCGACGATCTGTTCGGTGAGACCCTCGCCCTTCTTCCACCCGTAGACGTTCGCCGTGTCGAAGAAGTTGATGCCGAGCTCGTGGGCCCGGTCCATGATCGCGTGCGAATCCTCTTCCGAGGTCTCGGGCCCGAAGTTCATGGTTCCGAGGCAAAGCCTCGAAACGCTCAGGCCGCTGCGTCCCAGATGGGTGTACTCCACGTTGTTTCCTCCTTCGTAAGTCGAAACTCGAAGATACGCTGGGAGACCCCCCCTACTGAAACGGGGGCCGATGAGGAGGTACGTACATGGGTCGTTGGACGCTCTGCGCCGCCGCCGTTCTGACGGTTCTAGTTACCGGATGCTCGCAAACCCTCGAGGGAGGCGATATCGAGCGAGAGGTGGCCGCGGAGGTCGACGACCAGCAGGGCGTCGAGGTCGAAGTCAGTTGCCCGGATGACATCGAAGCGAAGGATGGCGGGACCTTCACGTGCACCGCTACCGACCCTGAGGGAACCGAGTGGGACGTCAACGTGGTTCAGCAAGACGCCGAGGGCAACGTCGAATGGACCATGGATGTTCTCGACCTCAACGCGGTCGAGGACGAGCTGGCACCGGACGTATCCGCCGAGGTCGGCACCGACGTAACGATCGAGTGCCCCGAGGTGCTGGTGTCGTCGGCACAGGGAAGCACGCTCGACTGCCAGGCCAGCGATTCCGAGGGCGAGGGAGTGATACGGATCACAACTTCCGACGACGAGGGCAACGTGGAGTGGGAGCTCAATCCCTGAGTCTCACGACGCGCGGTCGTAGCCGTGTACGCAACCCGCTACGGTTTCCGGGCCCTGACGAGAGTGTCGAGAGCGTCCCTGTCGGATCCCTTCACCGGTCGTACCACCCGCTCGGCTCTGTCGATCACGAGTCCAACGAGCTCGGATGCGACCTCCTCGGCATCCAGGAGCAACGCCGGGTCTGACGGACCGCCTACGCCGTCGGTGAGGTTGGCGCGGTCGTGCCCGACGACCAGCAGAGTTCCCTCGGGCCGCAGGGTCTCGATCGCTTGGCCCAGCACCTTCCTTCTCTCGGGCGCGGTGAGGTGCAGATAGAACATGATCACCAGATCGAACTCTTGGCGTGGGGCTTCGAAGTCTCGGAGGTCGGCGACCATCCACTCGACCTCGACGCCTCGCCGTTCAGCCAGGAGCCGGGCCTTGTCTATGGCCACCCGGGAGAAATCAACTGCGGTGACGTTCCAACCTTCCGCTGCGAGCCAGACCGCGTTGCGGCCTTCCCCTGCGGCCAGGTCGAGAGCCCGGCCCGGTTCCATGCCGTCGATCTCTTGCACGAGGAAGTGGTTGGGCTCCGGCCCCCATTCCAGTTCGGCCTTCGCGTAGCGCTCATCCCAATGCGCTGCATCCATGTCCGCAAACTAGCCCATCGCCTGTGACGAGATGTTGGGGTGCTCCCGTACGAAGGACACGAGATTGGGCAGGTAGTTGCGCAGCGACGGGGGTTCGATGCCGCTGCCCCGAAGAGCTTCCGTCGTGTTGGTCGTGTCGTAGTAGGTCGGGTGCACGAAGTAGTCGATCGCTTCGGCCGGTATGCCCATCAGCCGGTATACGCCCGGCACGTGCCGCACCGCCCACTTGGCCGCCCTGAGCGGCAGCGGCATCTTGATCAGACGGCGACCTGTCGCTCGCTCGAGTTCATCGAGCAGCTCCGCGACCGTCATGGGGTCGGGGTCGGCCAGCGCGAACACCTTCCCCTGTGACTCCTGCTGCGCGCTGAGATGCACCATGGCATCGATCGCGAAGTCACTGGGGACGACGTTGATCCGGAAGATGGAAGGATCACCGACGACCGGCATGAGGGCGTGCCGAGTCGGCTGCTTCAAGATCCACCTGATGATGTAGTAGGGACCGTCGTACTTCTGGGTGGCGCCGGTTGCCGAATCCCCCACCACGATCGATGGCCTGTAGATCGTCGCCGGGAGCCCCTCCTGCATCCGTTTCTGTACCTCGACCTCCGCGAGGTACTTGGTCTCCTCGTAGAAGTTGTTGAAGTGCTGGCCCTTGGAGAGGTCGCTCTCGCGGAAGGCACCCGGGTAGCGACCGCTCACGTAGCACGTACTGACGTAGTGGAAGTGTTGAAGCGCATCGCAGTGAGCCGCCACCCCGAGCACGTTCACCGTGCCGTCAAGGTTGACCTTCATGGCGAGGTCACGCTTCACGGCCAGGTCGTATAGCGCGGCGAGGTGGAAGATCCCGACCACATCGCCAAGCACACTGCGATCGGAAAGCCCGAGCCCGTGGAGCGTGATGTCGCCCTCGACCAGCTCGATGCGACCCTCGAGCGAGGGCTGCGCGCCGATCAGCTCGGCGGCCCGAGCCCTGGCTGCTTGCTCGAACTTCTTCTGCACCAAGCACAGGGCTGTGGCACCGGGGGAGCGCTCGAGCACCCGGGGCAGCAGTTGAGCCCCGAGGAACCCCGGGAACCCAGTGAAGAGGATCTTTCCTGCCATGTTGATGACCTCCAGCCTTGGGTGGTGTCAGAGAAGCGGTGCGAAGCGGGCTGTGAAGTGACGGAGGAACAGAGGTTCCTCGACGATGCGGAGGCCTCGGATCGCCTCTCGGTTCTTGGACGCTGCCGCGACGACCTCCCCCACGTAGTCCACGTGACTCTGCGTGTACACCCTGCGGGGAAGCGCCAGGCGCACGAGCTCGTGCTGGGCTGCATCGCCGAACATCACCGAGCCCACCTCGACCCCTCTTACTCCCCCAAGCCGGTACAGCTCCACAGCTAGCGCCTGAGCGGGGAACTGGTCGCGCGGTATGTGCGGGAGCATCGCCCCGGCGTCCAGATACACGGCGTGCCCCCCGGGCGGTCGCACCGTCGGAACGCCTGCTTCCCAGCATCTTTCGGCAAGGTAGGCGGTGGTCCGTACCCGGTACCTGAGATAGTCGGGCTGTAGAATCTCGCGGAGTCCTTGGGCGACAGCTTCAAGGTCCCTGCCGGCGAGGCCCCCATAGGTCGGGAAGCCTTCAGTGAGAATCAGCAATGCACGGCAGCGTGCTGCCAGATCGTCGTCTCTAAGCGCGAGGAAACCACCGATGTTCGCCAGCCCGTCCTTCTTGGCGCTCATGGTCACTCCGTCGGCGTAGGAGAACAGCTCCTGCGCCACCTCGGTGGGAGTGCGGTCCTGGTAGCCCTCTTCACGTTCGATCACGAACCAGCAGTTCTCGGCGAAACGAGCTGCGTCGAGGAAAAGGGGGGTGCCGTGGCGATCGCACACTTCTCTCACCGAGCGGACGTTGGCCATCGAGACGGGCTGTCCGCCGATCGAGTTGTTCGTCACGGTCATGAAGACCATCGGCACGCGGCCTTCGTTGTCGGCCAGCACCGTCTCGAGTTTCGCGATGTCCATGTTGCCCTTGAAGGGCGCTGGTGCCTGGGTATCCGATGCCTCAGAGCAGGGCAGATCCAGAGCCACACCTTCGTCATGCTCGATGTTGGCCCTGGTGGTGTCGAAGTGCGTGTTGTTGGGGATCACATCCCCTGCCTTCACGGTCTCGGCGAACAAGATGCGCTCCGCCGCTCTTCCCTGGTGAACCGGGATCACGTGGGGGAGCCCCGTCAGCTCGTGGACCACTGCAGAGAAGCGCTCGTAAGACGCGCTCCCGGCATAAGACTCGTCTCCGCGCATGATCGACGCCCACTGCTCGGCCGACATGGCGCCCGTCCCCGAATCGGTGAGCAGGTCGATGAGCACCTCGTCGGCGGTGAGGGCGAACAGGTTGTAGCCGGCGCGTTCCAACGCCGCTTCCCTTTCCTCCCGGCTCGTGAACCGCAGGGGTTCGACGCTCTTGATCCGGAAGGGCTCGATGATCGTGTGGAATGGATCGGGCATCCGGCTGCTCCTGTCCTATGCGATCACCCGAGGGTGAGGAACCGACCTAACCCTAAGTGCCAAGCTTGGCCGCCAGACGCGCCGCAAGGTCTTGAAGGCTCGCTTCTGCTATCCGGTGGAGGGCGACCCGGTCCAGGGTCTGTCCGAAGCCATCCAAAGGCGGACGGTAACTACCCTGAATGACGAGTTGGGAGCGATCCGGCCCCACGGGCAGGATGGTGAGGTCGGCGTCCAGCTCCGGGAACAGGCCCTTGGGGCCGGTCGCCTCCAGTCTGAAAGGCAACGTCACGGCGTTATCCGAATCGTTGACGGCCCCCATCCGCAACGTCACCCGCTTCCTCATTGGCCATGTCCCTGCCGTAAGGGGCACGTCCAGCTCGGTTTGACCGGGCAGGACCATGTCGACCTCCGACCCGAGCCACGCGTCCGGTCCGTCCAGGAAGCGCGCCTTGGCTTCGGGGAAGGGGGCTGCTACCGAGGCCGTACATCTGACGAAGGTCGCCACGAAACCCAACCCTTCGCTCGGATAGGGGATGAAGCTGAAGGCTAGTAGTCTGGTGGGGGCGCGGGCAGGGCCGTTCGCACCGGTGAATCCAGCCCGTTCGGCCCTTGCGCGCGTGCTCACCGGTACTATCTCATCGGCGGCGAGGATTCTTTTAGGGAAACCTGAACGAGAGGAGCATGTACTTGAGGGGAGCCGAACTCGACCGGACCCCGATCCTGGTCTTCTGGGAGACCACAAAGGCATGTCCCCTGGCGTGTCGTCACTGCCGCGCCACCGCCATGAGCGAACCTCAGCCGGGCCAGCTTTCGACCGCTGAGGGGCGCGGCCTGATAGACGAGATCTGCCGCTTCGGCCCGCACCCTCCGGTGTTGGTACTGACCGGCGGAGATCCTCTGTGCAGGCCCGACATCTTCGATCTCGCCGGCTACGCGCACGAGCGAGGGGTACCCGTCGCGCTGGCACCGAGCGTGACCCCCAACCTCAACAAGACGAATATCGAGGCTCTCAAGGGAGCCGGCGTCAAGAGCGTTTCGATAAGCCTCGATGGTGCGTTCGCTCGTTCGCACGAAGACATCCGGGGTGTGCCCGGACATTTCGACGAAACGTTGGATGCGTTGCGGAGGCTCGTCGCGGAGGGGTTCAAGGTTCAGGTGAACACCACCGTGATGCGATCCAACGTCGAGGAGCTTGCCGATGTTGCTCACCTGGTGAGTGACGTGGGTGCCCACATCTGGGAGGTGTTCTTCCTCATCAAGGTGGGACGGGGGAGCGAGATCGAGGATCTGACCCCAGTCGAGAACGAACAGGTGTGCCATTTCCTCTACGACGCATCTCGTTATGGCTTCGTGGTGCGCACCGTCGAGGCTCCCTTCTTCAGGAGGGTGGCGCGATGGCGCGCCGAGATCGGGCCGGACACCGATGCCCGTGAGGCGTTCTCTCTGGGGCCCTTGTACGGACGCTTGAAGGAGCGATCGATCGATCTGATGGGGCCGCCGACCAGACCGGCAGCGTGTCGCAGTGCGGGAACGCGCGACGGCAGGGGGATCGTCTTCGTCTCGCACTCAGGGATCGTGCATCCGGCCGGGTTCCTTCCCGCGGCGCTCGGAAGCGTACGGCTGAGGGGACTCGTGGACATCTACCGGAACCATCCCTTGCTCCGTGCGATCCGGCGTGCCGACTTCGGGGGCCGATGCGGGGTCTGTTCCTTCAAGGACATCTGCGGAGGATCAAGGTCGCGGGCATTCGCATCGTCGGGGGACCCACTCGGTGAGGATCCCGGATGCTCCTTTGATCCGATGACAGCCGAGGTGGGGAGTCGTGGATAGCGAGAGGCGATAGAGCGGGACGGGGGGACGGTGGCTGGAGCCTCTCGCGGATCAAGTCTACCGGAGGGGCGAGGCGATGGGTTTGAAACTACGCGCCGGTGAGGGATCGCAGGCTTCGTCTGGTAGGCGATCCCGCACCCGTGAGCGATGGAGTCGTGAAGTTGGTTGCGACGTAGTCCACGGTGAGCTCGATCTGCGACCCGTCGCTCGTCGTGATCACGAGTTCGTCCAGAATCTTAGACCGTTCCCCCCCAACCGAGCAAGTCCCTTCCACCGGGCAGGAGCGCGCACCGCGAACGAGTCGGCCATTGGAACCAGCCCGAATGCCAGGATCGCGTACAGGTAGTGCAGCGACTCGCGTGGGCGCCCTCCCCGCACCAGCATCGCCAGGCCCGCCGCAACCGACATGCCGATGAGCACGAGGGCTAGGCCCAGGCCCACCTCGGCAAGCCTGCCCGGTCTCCGCCCGCGAACCGTTCGCACGCAAGCTTCGAGAGCAACGGCTGCCATGGCAACGGCCGCCGTCCATGCCAGCGTCAGGTGGACGTCGGCGGCGAACATGTCCTCCTCGTGATCAGGTGTCCGGGGAACCGGGGGACAGGCCTTCAGGTCACCCCACCGGGGTGACCGCGTTCGTCACCGTCCCGATGATCATGATGACCCAGAAGAGGCCGAAGGCCACGAAAGCCCAACGCCGTTCGCGAAGACTGAACGCCTCGCTCCAACTCGTGGGTTCGAGCTTCCCCCGGTCGAGGTAGGGGACGGCCACCCTATTCGTCCCCCGCGAAGACATGGCCCGCGACGTCACCGTCATCCTCGGGGCCATCGCGCTGTCCCTGGTCCTGGGTGCGGCCACCCTGCGGCGCCGCACGCCCTGAACGGCCAGGGCCGACCCTCCCCCTCGGAATAGGGCATTCGGCCCTATGGAAGAGGCGCCGGACGCGTTCTCATGAGATCAAAGCCAAGAGAAGGAAGGACACCGTGGATCGATCTTCGGGAACGCGACGGGCCCCCGCACCGGTATCGGCCGAGGAGGCGGTGTCCAAGATCGCCTCCGGGCAAAGGGTCTTCATAGGAAGCGGGGCAGCGGAGCCGAACTCGCTGGTGGAGGCCATGACCGCAAGAGCCCGCGAACTTCACGACGTCAACGTGCTGCATATCTTCACCATGGGAGCGGCACCGTACGTCGAGCAGAAGTACGAGACGAGCTTCCGCCACACCGCCTTCTTCATCGGAGCGAACGTGAGAGAGGCCGTCCAAGACGGCCGCGCCGACTTCGTCCCGGTGTTCCTCTCCGAGGTGCCGGACCTGTTCAAGTCCCACTATCAGCTCGACTGGGCGCTGGTCCAGCTCAGTCCTCCCGACGCTCACGGCTACTGCACCGTCGGTGTCTCGGCCGACGTCGTCGTCTCGGCCCTGAGGAACGCGCGCCATATCGCGGCCGAGATCAACCCCCGCATGCCTCGTACGTTCGGCGACACCGTCATCCACGTAAGCAAGTTGGACGCGGTGGTCCACGTCGACAGGGATCTCCCCGAGCTATCCCCCCCGGCAGCGCGTGAGGACACCGACAAGATCAGCGAGAACGTCGCCGAGCTGGTGTGCGACGGCGCGTGCATCCAGGCCGGCATCGGCGCGATCCCCAACGCCGTCCTCGAGAAGCTCAAGGACCACCGACACCTCGGCATCCACACCGAGATGCTGTCGGAAGGGATCGTGGACCTGTTCGAGGCGGGGGCGATCGACGGAACCAAGAAGAGGGTTCTGCCGGGCAAGATGGTCGCCAGCTTCGCGATCGGCACCAGGCGTCTCTACGACTTCATGGACGACAACCCGGCGGTGTTGATGATGGGCAGCGACTTCGTCAACGACCCCTTCCAGATCGCCCGGAACGACTGCGTGGTCGCGATCAACGGAGCGATCGAGGTCGACCTCACCGGTCAGGTGAACAGCGACTCGATGGGGTGCCACCCGTATTCGGGTATCGGGGGCCAGGTCGACTTCATCCGGGGCGCATCCCGCAGCGAAGGGGGCCGTCCCATCATCGCCCTGCCGAGCACGGCGAAGTCGGGGTCGATCAGCCGCATCGTCCCAACCCTCAGCCCAGGCACCGGTGTCGTGACGAGCCGAGGGGATGTTCGCTACGTCGTGACCGAGTATGGGACCGCCGACCTGTTCGCCAAGAGCATCCGGGAACGGGCCAGAGCGCTGATCGAGATCGCCCACCCCGACCGACGATCATGGCTCGAGGAGGCGGCGGTCCGCCTGTTGCTCCTTGGCGACAACGATCGTCGCTACTGACCCTCCATCGACATCGCCTACGAGCACCGCGAGACCCCGGTCGGAGCAGCGGAGGGCGGGGGACTCGAACCCCCAAGTCCTTGCGGACGACGGTTTTCAAGACCGTTCGGTTACCAGTTACCGTAGCCCTCCACCCGTTAGCCTAGTGGCTGGTGACCGTCTTGGAGCCCTCAGGGGCGCAGCAGTTGGCCCCCGACCCGCCGCCGCAGCAACC
>JAENWQ010000041.1 GCA_016649855.1 Actinomycetota bacterium
CACGAAGATGTCGCCCTGCCTGGCGGCCTCCCGGCCCGGCAGCACGCGCAGTCCGTCCATCGTTGCTTCGAGGGCCCTGGTCGGGTCGACCTCGACGACGACGACGTCGGCCCCCATGCCGCGGGCGCGCGAGGCAACACCGCGTCCACACATCCCATAACCGAAGACGACGAAGGTCTTGCCCGCTATGAGCACGTTGGTCGCCCGGATGATCCCGTCGAGGGCCGATTGCCCGGTGCCGTAGCGATTGTCGAACAGGTGCTTGGTGTCCGCGTCGTTGACCCCGATGATCGGGTAGCCGAGGACCCCCTGGTCCTCCATCGCGTGGAGGCGGATGATCCCCGTGGTGGTCTCCTCAGTGCCTCCGATCACTTCGGACAACTGATCGGGACGCTTCGTGTGCAGCAACGTGACAAGGTCACAACCATCGTCCATCGTTACCTGCGGGTGGCGGTCGAGCACCGCGCCGAGGTGCCGGTAGTAGCCCTCTTGGTCGATGCCTCTGATCGCATACGTCGGGATGCCGTACTCGTGAACCAGCCCCGCGGCCGCGGTGTCCTGGGTCGACAGCGGGTTGGACGCACACAGGGCAACGTCCGCTCCCCCGGCGGCCAGGGTCCGCATCAGGTTGGCGGTCTCGGTCGTGACGTGGAGACAAGCCGCGACCTTGAGTCCCTCAAGCGGCTTCTCCTTCTCGAACCGGTCGCGGATCCGGGCGAGCACCGGCATCTGCCGATCGGCCCACTCGATCCTGCGCTTCCCGTCCGCGGCGAGGCTTGCATCCAGAACGTCGTGCTCAACGGTCATCTACTTGCTCCTATCTGTCTTCCTGATCGAGTTCTCGCTTCAGGTTCTCTATCGGCTCAACCGGGCCGGGATCCACACCCTGCGCAAGCCCTGCATAGATCGCCGCGAACTGAGTCACGGCCACTAGGGACAGGATACGGGCGAGGACGGATGTTCCTTTGCTCTCTATCGTTATCGAATCCGATACGCCGCCGGCGATCAACCGGCTGAAAACCTCGAACCGCCGGGCGATACGCGGGTGCTCTTCGGCGTCGCGCAGGTAGACGGCAGCCAGCTGGCCGGCGAACTGCGTTGACTCGAACCCCACGATCTCGTTGTGGTTGGCCTCGGGGATCTCGTTGGAGAACGCGTGCATCTTGGCGTACTCGTTGAGATCGCACTTGAAACGGTAGGCCGCGGCCGCCCCGAGACCCCGGCCTCCGTACACGAGCGGCAGGGTGCCGGCCAGGCGCGCACCGAGGAGCTTGGCGGGGTTCTCCCCTTCGGGCTTCTTGCGGTGACAGCTCTCACAGATCTCCGCCACAAGCCTCACGGCCTCGGCCGCGTCCGCAGATAGGTCCGGGATCAGCCCCATCCTCGACAAGACCGCCAGCAAGGGCATCGCCAGGTATCCGAGCGAGGCACGCGGCTGGCGCCCGGGGGGAACCTTCACGTTGGCCGCTCCGTACTCGACGGCAAGAGCTTCGAGCTGCCCTCCGGAGGAGATCGTCATCATGCGAGCGCCCCGCGCGCGAGCCTCAGACAGCGCGTCGAGCGTCTCCTCGGTATTGCCCGAGTACGACGAGGCGATCACGAGCGAGTTACGCCCGATCCACGACGGCAGATCGCCGTAGCCCTTGAGCACGCAGAACGGGACGGGGATCCGGGGTTCGGCGACGACGCGCGCTATGTCGCCTGCAGAACCGGACCCACCCATACCGAGGATGGCGACGGAGTCGATCCCCTCCTCGAGGGGCAACGACTCGACGTTGTCACCGAGCTCCCATCCGACCCTCAGCTGGTCGGCGAAGTCCTCCATCGCGCCGAGCACATCGAGGGAATCAAGGGCGTCGATGCCGTCGAGATCGTCCAGTTGGGTCAAGGTTTCTCAGCTTCGTCGATCAGCATCACCGGGATGCCTTCGCGCACCGGATAACGGTAGCCGCACTCGCCGCGGCAGACGATGACATCGTCGGCCTCGACGAACTCAACCGTCCCCCTGCAGTTGGGGCATGCGAGGATCTCGAGCAGTTCAGGGTGATCGAGTGCCATCTATCCCTCCCGGATCAGGTTAAGGACCTCGTCGCGCTTGGAGGTCATCAGATCTTTCGTGCGCGCCTCGAGGTTAAGCCTCAAGAGCGGTTCGGTGTTGCTGGCCCTGCAGTTGAACCACCAATCCTCGTACTGGGTGGTGAGCCCGTCGGTCCGGTCCTCCTTGCTGTCCGCGTAGTGAACGGCAAGCTTCTCGATCGTGCCCTCCTGGTCGGCGACCTCGGAGTTGATCTCGCCCGAGGCGAAGTAACGATCGAACGGTCGCAGCAATCCCGAAAGCGGCACGTCGGCTTCGGACAGAGCTTCGAGGACGAAGAGCGCGGCGATCATCCCGGAGTCGGCACGGTAGTTGTCCCGGAAGTAGTAGTGAGCAGAATGCTCGCCACCGAATATCGCGCCGGTTTCGGCCATCGTCTGCTTGATGAACGAGTGACCCACCCTGGTTCGGATCGGACGGCCGCCGTACTCCGAGATCACCTCGGGCACCGACCACGAGCAGATCAGGTTGTAGAGGACGGCCTCCCCCGGGTGTTTGGCGAGCACGCGCGAAGCAACCAGGGCCGTGGTAGTCGAGCCGGTTACGACCTGAGCGCGTTCATCGACGAAGAATACGCGGTCGGCATCGCCGTCGAAGGCGATCCCGATGTCGCATCCCTCTTCGAGCACCTTCTGCTGGAGAGCGACAAGGTTCTCGGGCTCGATCGGATTCGCCGGATGGTTCGGAAACGTGCCATCAAGCTCGAAGAACAACGGAACGACCTCGAACGGGAGCGACTCGAAGACCATGGGCACGGTCTTGCCGGCCATCCCGTTGCCGGCGTCCACCGCGACCTTGAGCGGCCTGAAGACGCGGTTGTCGACGAACGACCGGCAGTGATCGGCGTACTCCGGTAGCACGTCGCGTTCCTCAACCTCGGCCGGACCCTCGGGGACGTCGAGTTCGTTCGCGCGGTCCCTGATCTCGGCGAGTCCGGTGTCGCCGCTGATCGGAGCGGCTCCGGCAAGCGACAGCTTCAGACCGTTGTAGCGGGCGGGGTTGTGCGATGCGGTGAACATGGCCGCCGGGAGATCCAGCTTTCCCGACGCGTAGTAGCAGGTATCGGTAGAGACCTCGCCGATGTCGATCACCGACTTGCCGGCCGACGTCACCCCCTGGGCGAACGCGGTCGCGAGCGACGGCGACGAGGACCGCATGTCTCGTCCCACCACGATCTTCTCGGAGGGGACGAACGACGCGAAGGCCGCCCCTATCCGTCGCGCGGCATCCTCGTCGAGCTCTTCGGGATAACCGCCGCGGATGTCATACGCCTTGAAGATCGGGCTCAGATCGCTGATCACGGCCGCATCCTAACGGCCGTCCATTTCCTCGACGGCGTTGACCCGCACCCTCGGGCTCTGCCAGCATCTAGGAGTGATGAGCGATATCGGAGCGGACGAGCCGGGCTGGAGAGAGCGAGCGGCGTGCCTGAGGCACCCTGCGGTGCTGTTCTTCGGAGTCGACGACAGCGAGGCCCCGCCGGACCGCCGGACCCGCGAGGAACAGGCGAAGCTCATCTGCCGGGAGTGCATCGTGAGGACCGAGTGCCTCGCGCACGCGCTCGAGACCCGCGAGCCGTACGGCATCTGGGGCGGCCTCAACGAGGTCGAACGCAAGGCCCGCCTGAGGGCGATGGCCAAGGCCGCTCGGTAAAGCCCGCTACGGAACGAGGGTGACCAGCACGCTCACCACGTTGATCGCCGAGCCATCCTCGGCCGATTCCTCGAAAACCTCGATCGTGCCGGCCTGTTCGGCATCGACCTGGAACGCGACCGCCTCCTTGTAGTCGCCGCGGCATCCCGTCCCACAGGTAGCGGTGGTGAAGGTCTTGGCGATCTCGTTCCCCTCGGCATCGAGGATCCGGATGCTGACGGTGGCCTCGAACACGTCGGCAGTCCCGGAGATCGTGACCGGTGAGGTCACCGTGGCACCGGCGACCGGCGATTCCAGCGTTATCGCCCCGTTCTCAGATGAAGGAGGGGTTCCCTCCGGGGGGCGGTCGACGTGCTTGCTCGGCGAGAACGTCGGCGTGGGGGCCGCGGTGGTCGCGTCGTCCGTCGGGGTCGCATCGTCCGAACCACACGCGACCAGGAAGAACGACCCCACGAGCACTGCGAGCGCTGCGGTCCTGAGGCGCATGACCTGATCCTTTCTGGTTGGGAAGAAGGACTTCCTTGGACGTATCCCTCGACGCGATGGTTGCACAACCCCGGACCCGTTTATCGTCGGGCCATGCCCGACCGCCGTCCGACGCCCGCACAGCTTGCCGGGAAACTCCTGCAGCGCGTCCGGGCCAGGGGGTTCGGCGAGTTGTCCGCTCTCGCCACCCAGCGGATCCGGAAGGGCTGGTCTTCCGAAGAGCGGCTCCTGTTCCTCGTGCACGACACGGGGGGCGACGAGCCCGCCGACCCCGCGGACCTCGAGTTCCGGGCGGCTACGGCCGAAGATGGACAGCTCTATGCCCGGGACATCGGCACCGACTCCGCCGCGACCTTCGCCGCCCGCCTCACGGATGCCACCCGGTGCTGGCTCGTGCTCCACGAAGGCCGGATCGCCCACGCCACCTGGACGACGACCGCGGGGGCCTGGACCCGGGAGATCGGCCGCTACTTCAAGCCGCCTCCCGGCGAGGGGTACGTCTACGAATCGTTCACGTCCCCGGCGGTGAGGGGCCGCGGCATCTACCCGCTCGCCCTGCGACACATCCTGGCGCGCCTCGGGGCTGAGGAGATCACGAGGTTGTGGGTCGGGGTCGAGGCCGACAACGAACCCTCGATACGCGCGATCACCAAAGCCGGCTTCGAGGTCGCCTTCGAGATCTCCTACCGGCGCCGCTTCGGCCGCCTGACCCTCGGCCCCCCCGAGGGCCCCTTGGCCTCCGCCTGCTCGGCCTGCTTCCCCCGAACCCTCTAACCCGGCGCCCCGGGGTCGGTTAGTTGGGGTCGGTTAGTTGGCGGAGGGGTCCATCGGCATGGAGGCGAGCATCTCGTACATGCCCCCCTTGCGTCTGAGGATCTCGGACCAGAGACCGGAGGGGTCCTCGGGGAAGACGTCCTCGACCCCGGCGGGTTCGACGATCCAGTCTTGCGCGGCGATCTCGAACTCGAGCTGTCCGGGACCCCAACCCGAGTACCCGCTGAACGCCCTGGCACGGCGGATCTCGCCCGGCGATGCGTCGAGCCACTCGTCCCCGAGGACCACCACCGACCCGAAGACCGGTTGGACCCCACTCGAGAGGTCCCCCAGCGGGAGATCGGCCAGGATCACGATCGAATCGGGCTCCACGGGTCCACCGACGAAAACGGATTCGGTACTTCCGACGAGGGACGACAGAACGGGCACCGCGTCGCCGATCGGAACCTCGGCAGAACGGTTGAGCACGACCCCGACCGCCCCTTCGGCGTCATGCTCGATCACGAGCACGACCACGCGGCGGAAGTTCGGATCGAAGATCCGGGCGGCGGCGACGAGAAGCTGGCCCTTCAGTCTCTCCACGAACGGATCATGCCCCCTCACCGGTCTCACTGGCGTTCGGAAGCGAAGCAAGCCATACTGAGGCCAGGACGGAAGAACGTCTCCGCGGACCATACTTCTCGTGGTTTGCGGGCGCTCGCAACGCCGAGAACCGACGGCGGTCCACGTGGTCGGGTCTAGGCCCGGCTTCGAGGGCGCACCGGCACGACCCCCTCAACTGGCACCTGTTGCCGGACGGCGGATCTGGGCTGCGAGCGCCCGCATCATCCGCTCCGTTCCCAGGCACGTTCCCTAGCGCGGGTCTTTGCGCGCGGCGAGAGACAGGACCTCTTCGAGCGAGACCGGTTCGCCATCGCGCTGCCACCACCTAGCGTCGCACCGACGGCAGGAGAAGAACTGGAGGGGGTCGTCGGTCGCCAGATGTATCTCGATGGATATGCACTCAGTGGCATCGCACTGGGGACATCGCACCCCGCTCTTCCCCTCCACTCTCCAGTAGATGTGCCCATATGATGCCCCGCGAAGAGAGGTCTCGCACTTCTATTCAAACGGAGTCGGAGGCCTGCTTCTCTACCTCGACGGTTTCCCCACTGAGATCGCGGCCGATGTAGCGGCTCTTGAGACGGTTGCCCTCACGGTAGTAGGCGTACCAGTAGGGCCCGTGGGGGCACGACTTGCATCCTTCCTTACCGCACCTGACGGTCTCGAGCCGGTACGTGACCCTCTCCGGTCCGTCGCCCTCGAAAGCAACCTCGTCGACGTCGTCTCCGTGGGACACGAGCAGTCCCCTCACGAAGATGAGCGCTCTTCTCAGCTCATGACGGTCGAGCGAGCGGAGACGGGAGTAGAGCTCCCTTTCGATGGCCACGACTCAGACGCTGGTTCCGAAGAACACCTGGCTGCCGCTCTCGCTCAGGTCGTCATGGAGGCTCGATGAGGTCATGGACGCCTCGTCGGCGAACAGAACCGGGAGAGTGCGCTTGTCGTCGAGCGTCCATCCGTGAGGCAGCGTCAGACGATCGGCATGGTCGACGCAGAACACGTAGACGTGCGGGGAGACCATCCCCTCAGGGGGGTCCTCGAGGATGACCACGCGAGCTGCATAGTCGTAGCCGAGGACGACGCCCCCGGACGCGCTGCAAGCCGGCTTCGAACACTGACTCATGCCACGGACGGTACGCGAAGATCCTCTAGGGAAGCCGGATTAGACGATCTTCGGCTGCCTGCGACGCAGCACTGTGATCCCGAGCGCCAGCCCGATTGCCAGGAAGAACGCGGCGGACGAAGACGCCTGAGACATCGCGAGCCCGGAGTGGAAGTTGCCGATCATGGACGCCACCGGGATGCCGAGCGACACGAGCGCGAGGAGAGGGCCGGCGGCATACCAGAGGAAGACCACTTCGGACCCGTAGAAGATGAGCTCGATCGGTAGCCTGCCCCGCTGAGCGACCCCTACCGCACACATGATGAGCATCGGAGCCCCGAGCGCGACCAGCCCGAGTGACAGCCCCGCCTCGGATCCCGTGAGGACGCCATCCAGGGTCGCCACGCCGATCGCGGCCGCCCCGAGGACGGCAAGGGCGACCGCCGGGACGACCGCGTGCATCAGCACAACGTCACCGAACGCCCACGGAAAACGACCGGCCGCATCTGTATCGTCGGCCTCCTGACGGACGGTTTCGACCAGTCGGGCCGCCGCGAGGTAGGAGAGGAGGATCGCGAGTACCACGCCTCCAGGATGTCCCGCCGAAGCTCCCGCCACGAGCGCCGCGGCCGCGACCAGAGCGGTAGCCCACACGATCCGGCTGGGCGCCCTGAGAAGGGCAAGCGAGTCGCGCCACGGGATCACGAGCAGGGCCCGGCGGGGATGCCGGATCTTCCTCTTTCGAGGCATGAAGAGCGCGCGGCGCGCGTCGCGGCCCAGCATCGCCAGACCCCTGAAGTCCTGGACGTAAAGAGCGGCCGAAAGACCAGACCGAAGTCCGGCCCGTCTGGCTAACTCCTCGATCGAGGCTGCGTCGGCCGCGCGCAGAGCCCCGAACGAGGCCGCCGCGGCGGCCACCGACAGGAGACCCAGGGTCACCGGCCACATCGCGGCCGCTCCTCCCGACGCCGCGACCACCGGAGCGGCGGCCCACCCCCAGGGGCCCGACCACAGCGCCACGGCCGACAGATCCATCGACGGATCGCGGCTCCCCAGAGCGAAGGCGAGGGCGAGGACGAACAGGATCCATCCCCACCGCACGACCCAACGAGCACGACGGATCGATGCCTCGACATGCCAGGAGAGGGCAATCACAAGCAAACCGAGGAGGGCGGGTCCGGCCAGGGCGGCACCGAGGAGCGGGCCGGCGTCCGGACGGAGCTTCGCCTCCAGGAAGACGAAGAGGATCAAACCTGAGGCTGCCCCCGCGGCCGCCGCGACGATGAGGGAGGAGATCAGCTTGGGTGCGACTAGCGCTCGCCGCGACAGTGGAGCCCCCAATAAGAACGGGACATCCGGCCGCGAGAACGAAACCGGCCCCTGCCACGTCGCGAACCGGAGCACCCCGATGACCACGAGACAGAAGAGCGCCGCCAGGATGAAGGGCAAACGCGCGCGAACGGAAGCCGCTGTTTCCGGAGAGAACGGATGGTTCCGCAGCGACCCGGACGAAAAGATCCCGATCGCCACGACACCTATCAGCGCCAGATAGATCGAGTACAGGCGATCGAAGGCAGAACGTCCCTTGTGATTGGCCCTCCGGCTTGTCTTCAGGTAGGCGAGAACCTCAGCCGGATGAAGCTCCGCGGTGCTCACACGAGTCCTAGTGACGCGGCCGTGTCGCCCCCGACGACTTTGTCGAACGGTCCGTGGTCGACCATCTGGCCGTCGTCGAGAACGATCACGCTCGTGGCGAGGCCCCGAGCGAACTCGATCTGGTGGGTCGTCAGGACGACCGCGATGTCATCCGCCACCAACCGACGGATCTCCTCCTTGAGGAGTCTCTGCGACGGGGGATCCAATCCCACGACAGGCTCGTCGAGCATGAGGACTTCGAGCGGACGGATCAACGCGCACGCGATCGACGTCTTCTGGCGCATCCCTCTCGACAGCTGTGATGGCAGATAGTCACGTCGGGAGAGCAGGCCCAGGTCGTCGAGGATCGAATCGATGCTGTCGTCGAGATCGTCGCTCACCCCGTGAGCAAGTCCGGTCAGGATCAGGTGTTCCTCTACCGTCAGATCGTCGTAGAGCACCGGATTGTCGGGGGCGAAGCTGATCGCCGACCTGGTGATCGGGTTCCCGCGTGCCTCATGTACGTCGATGCCTTTGATCTTGACCGAGCCTTCGGACGGTTCCATCAGCCCGGCGAGGATCCGCATCGCCGTCGTCTTCCCGGAGCCGTTGTGTCCGATGAGGGCGACGCATTCTCCCGACCGGAGATCCAGGTCGAGCCCACCGAGCGCGACCGCGTCCCCGTACCTCTTGACGAGGCCGCGCGCGGTCAGAACGAGCCGCTGCTTCCCGCTCTTGGACGGTGTCTTGGAAGGTGTCTTGGAAGGTTTCGCCATGGGATCGAAACGAAGCCTAGTCGGCCTCCGACCGGAGGGATGCATCGTACGATCGAGGTATGCCGATAGCCGAACTCGACGACATCACGGTCCACTACCGCTCGCACGGTCCCGAAGACGGGCCCTCGGTCCTCGGGATCATGGGCTTCGGATTGGATCAGAGGTTCTGGGCCGCGCAGATACACGCGGTCACGCAGACGCACCGGTTCATCACGTTCGATAACCGTGGCGTGGGTCGCTCCACCGGCGAACCCGCGCTGACGATCGACCACATGGCCGAGGATGCGATCCGCCTCCTCGATCACCTCGGGATCGAGCGCACGGTCGTCTTCGGTGCCTCGATGGGCGGAGCCATTGCCCAACGGATCGCGCTCGATCACCCGGAACGGGTCTCGGCTTTGGTCCTCGCGATCACATGGGCGCGTCCGATCGAGTTCATGGCGCGCCAGTCCGCGCTCTCCCGCACGATCATCGGCGCCGGAGGTTCGGACGCGATGCTCGAGGCAGGCCTCGTCCGCATGTTCTCCCCGCGCTTCTTTGAGGTCGGCGCGGAAACCATCGACAGGATGCTCCGGGCGTTCGATCTGAACGGCGGGCACGACGTAGCGGCACCCGAGGTGCTGCTGGCGCAACTCGATGCGGTCGACAAGCACAACACGCTGGCCGAGCTACCGGCCATCGGAGTGCCGACCCTCGTCATCGGCGGGAAGATGGACATGATGGTCCCGTACTTCGCTCAAGAGGAGATCGCCGCGGCGATCCCGGGGGCCGAGTTCGCCACCTTCGAAACCGGCCACGGCCTGATGATCGAGGAGATGCAGGAGTTCAACGAGCGCCTGCACGCCTTCCTGGCAGCGCTCTGAACAGCGAGGTTGTGTACGCGGATGTACCCAAGAGAGCTTTTGTAATTCTAGGGGCACCAAACAAGGATGAAAGAGACAGCGGACTCGCAGAGTCGGTATCGGGTCGGCGACTCGATGCCAGACCAGGCACCGGGAGACACAGAAGCAGAACAACCAAGGAAAGTCTGACGACCAAGATTAGGCCTTGAATTCCAAGCCGCTTTCGTGCTTCGCTTGACCCCTGTTGAGCGGGGACTTGGGTTTGAAGTAGGGAGCGCAAGGTGGCGCTAGCGGGATACGCGATTAGGTTTGCCACAGGACTTCTATTTATCGTCGCCGGCGTTTCTAAGCTTTCTGATCGTCACGGCCTTGAAACAGCGATAAGGAACTATCGTGTCCTGACTCCGAGCCTAGTCAGACCGGTTGCGAGATTCCTTCCTTGGGCCGAACTCTTTGCGGGTGCGGCGTTGCTCCTCGGGATCTTTCTAGGAGTTGCCGTTCTGCTTGCGGCAGGGCTGCAGAGATCATGGGGAGCATTGCACCGTGTGCGAGGGCCCCGAAGAGAGGTACTGGTGCACGGGCTGCAACGGAATCGCTAGGTGTGTATGTGCCGAACAGGGCATCTTTGGTATGTGCTTCAACACCGACTGTCCGAGCGCGGGTTCGCCGAGGAAGGCAGCATAAGGACTCCTCGAGCTGTGAGACACAGATTCTCTGTGCGTGAGGCGGCGATCGTGGGCGTCGTCGCGACCATCGCCGCCGGGGTCGTCTTGATCGGCGGGCTCGGCGGCGAAACCCTCGCGCGCGTCAAGCGCAACGTCTCGACCGATTGGCGTCCCGTCTATGACCTCTTGGTGCTGCCTTCGGGCGCGCACCCATCCATGGATCTCGGTGGAACGGAGGTGTTCGAGTCGAACTTCATGGCCGGGCTGCAGGGAGGTATCACAAGGAAACAGTGGCACGAGGTACTCGATGTCCCGGGGGTTGAGGTTGCGGCACCGGTTGCGACGGTTGGATACATGCGCCGTGACCTGCCACTCTTCGATTTCCTAGAACTTCCCCCGGGCCTCTACTCCGTCGATCGAGTAGTCAAGTGGGACAATGGCTACGAAACCCGGATCCAGACGGCCTCTATCGATGACGGGCTCAAGAGCCGCGTGGGGGGCAGGAAGCTGGATTACTCCCCCAAGACGCAGATCCATCTCTATCCTCCGCTCAACGATGCCGGGTACAGGCTGTCGGGCGACGACTACACCGTTACCGGGTTCCGATCTCAGATCGCCTACAAGGCTGACGACGGCACGCTGATTGACTACGTCGAAGATGAGGAAGCCTGGGATCCGCTCGGGATCGATCCGGGAGGGACTTTCGTTGTGTACGGGATCGATCCCACCCAAGAGGCCAAACTGACCGGGTTAGACGCCTTGGCGCAAGGTCATTATCTGACCGGCGAGGGTCCCTACCTGCCTGTCGGCTATCTGGGAGATCTTCGAAAAGGCAGCGAATTCTGTACCACCTTCAAATGTAAACAGGCTTTCAAGATCCCGTTGCTGATCAACACACAGGGATGGACCAAGACCGATTTTGAGATCACCTTTCGCCGGTGGAGGCTGCCACCGCTTCTCCCCGGACGGCTGGCCGAACTCGCCGGACCTTGCCCCAAGAGGCTTGTCGAGAAATTGGGCAGTGGCACGGTTTGCTTCCCGCCCAACCTCCGGGCGATGTTCCGTGAAGCCGGCACCGAGGTCGTCCTCACCACCAAGCTACCGATCGACGATTCTCGCTTCGGAGGGAGGATGGCGTTGAAGAGCGGACGTTGGCGCCGAACCGGGGAATTCACTCCCCGGCAGGACTTCGCCTGGGTCGCCCGTCCCTCCGCCATCCGCTACGAGCCGTTAGATGAATTCCCCACGGGACCGTGGGTCGGTGCGGTGCGGGCGATCCCTTCTGGGTCGTACGGTCCAGAGCCGACCTTCCGGGAGCAGCTCCCAACCTCCGAGAAGAAGTCCTTTCTCGAGTACAACATCTTTGGTCGCTTCGACGGCTCTGAGCTCGCGGAGCGGTTCTCCGGACGAGGGAATTGGTTGCCGGAGGATACCTACCGTCCTCCGCGTGAAGTTCTGCGTTTCGATAACGAAGGTCTCCCTATCGATCCGGTCGAGCTCCGCCCCACCGCCAATCCCCTCGGCTATCTCCTGGAGCCGCCGCGAGCCTTGACGACCCTCCGCGCCGCAGCACAACTGTTGGGGGAAGCACCCATCAGCGCCATCCGCGTGCGCGTTGGTGGGGTTGACGACGCGTCGGAAGAGGCGTGGACTCGCATCGAGAACGTCGCCCGCCAGATACAGGAGGCCACCGGGCTTGAACCCGTGGTAACGCTGGGATCATCCCCTGCGCGCGTGCTGGTGCACGTCCCGGGAATAACGAAAGAGGAACAGACGTCGGGGCGCGAGGCATGGAGCCTTCCCAACTTCGTTTCCCTGGCCATGACGGGAGGGCCTCAGTTCCACGAACCTCGCCCCGCCCACGACGCCGAAGGTGTCGGGTGGGTCGAAGAGCCGTGGCTGACGGAGGGAGCGGCGATCTCCTATCTCCGTGCGGGGACCGCACAGCACGCGTGGCTGATCGCCGTCTTGGCCGGTGCCGTACTCGTGTACCTCATGGCCGCCTTCACCTCGCTGGGACTTGCCGAGGTTCACGCCACGGCGATCCGGCGAGCGGTCGGGTGGCGCCGCAAACAGGTCTTCCTTCGAGAGATGCGCCGAGCGTTGAAGCTCGGCACCATCGGTGCGGTGGCCGGGGCGGTGGCCGGGACGGCTGGAGCGCAGCTCTTCGATTTCCCCGTCGAAGGGTTACTCGTTGTCATCGGTGTCGTCCTCGGTGTCGCGCTGTGCTGCTTGTCGGCGATCTTCCCGGCATGGAGCGCCGGAGGCGTCCCTCTCGCCCATGTCCTGGCGGGAGGCGAGCTAGCGGTGGGGCGTGCGCGAGCGCAACGCAGTCACGGAGCACGCCTGCGCATCGGCCAGCTCGCTTTGGCCGAAGTCTTGCGCATGCGGACGAGGGCCCTCCTTGCTCTGGCGGCGGGCATCGTGGCGACGGGGTCGCTCATGTTGATCGTCGGACTCCGCCAGCAGTTCGGGGGATCGCTCCAGGTGACCCTTCTGGGTCAGGCGATCCTCGTCGACACGGGGCCGTTGCAGACCGCGGTGACCGTGGTGGCGTCTCTGTTGGCGGTTGCCCTCTTGGGAGAGATCTTGTGGCAGAACGTCATGGATAGGAGGACTGAGATCGGTGTATTGCGAGCGATCGGATGGGCACGTTCCCAGGTGGCACGGCTGATGCTCTGGCAAGGCTTCATCTTGGGTGGAGGGTGCGCTCTCGTGGGAGTCCTTGCCTCAGGAGCGGTCCTGCTCCCGGTACTCGGGTGGGAGACGACCGGCTCGTTAGTCTCGGGGGGCGCCCCGGCCGCGTTCGGTGCGGGTGCCTGTCTCGGACTCCTGGCCGCGGGCGTTCCAGCCTATCGAGCCTCGCGCCAATCGCCCGCCGGCGTCTTGAGGTCGCTATGACTTCCGGAACCGGCGCGGCCGCGATCGAGCTGCAGAATGTTGTCAAGCGTTACCCGATCCGTGAGCTTCCGGCGGTAGACGGGCTTTCATTGTCGGTCCCCGAGGGCCAGTTCGTCGCCCTGATGGGGCCTTCGGGATCGGGCAAGTCGACTCTCTTGAACCTGGTCGGTGCGCTCGATGAGGCAAGCGAAGGTCACATCGAGGTGTTCGGTAGCACCCTTGATGGCTTGTCGGATCAGGGGCTGACTACATTCCGCCGCCACACCGTCGGGTTTGTTTTCCAGACGTTCCACCTGATCCCGGCGCTCAACGCGCTGGAGAACGTCATGACTCCGATGATCGCTGATCGGCGGCAACGCAAGATGATCGGAAAGGCTCTCGAGGCCCTCCGGGCGGTTGGTCTCGAAGGAAAGGAGTCCCAGCTTCCCGGTACGCTGTCGGGAGGTGAGCAGCAGCGGGTGGCGATGGCGCGCGCGCTCGTCATGGAGCCTCGACTCCTGCTGGCCGACGAGCCGACCGGCAACCTGGATGCGAGAACAGGCGACGAGATCATGACCTTGATCGAGGATCTCCATACCTCCCGCGGGATGACCGTCCTACTGGCCACTCATGATCCCGCGGTTGCGCTGCGAGCCGACCGCGTGGTCGGCCTGATCGACGGGATGCTCGTTACCGATGTGATCGTGCCGGAAGACATGACCGCTGAGGAGTTGATCGCAGACATGGGTGCCACCAGTCAGCCGGACTGAGGCTGATCTACCTGAGGTGTGGCGAGATCACCGTTCAGCTACCTACGGAAAGGAGAGAGAAAAAACAAAATGTGCCCCGCAGTAACTTTCGGCCGGAGCCTACTCACCCCTGCGGGACACATTTACAGGATAAGAGGCCGCTCCCCCGCGCGCAAGTCCCCGAGCCAAATCTCTTTCGCGTTCTCGGCACGAGATTTCGCGACCTGCGCTGGATCAGTATTGCGGCTGCAGATCTCCGAACACGACCGAGATGATCGGGACGCCCACGTCGACCATGTCGTAGAGCTCGACCACGTCCTCGTTCGCCATGCGGACGCATCCGTGAGAGGCGTTGTAGCCGAG
>JAENWQ010000003.1 GCA_016649855.1 Actinomycetota bacterium
ACCCGAGCCCGATCCCGAGGGCCGCAGGCCCGTGGGCGTCGAGATCGACGGCGCGATCAAGCGCGGGTTCCCGACCCCGTCGGGACGGCTCGAGTTCTACTCGCGCACCCTTGCCGAGTGGGGATGGCGCGAGCACGTGCTTCCCGGCTACATCCGCAGTCACGTGCATCCGGCGGTCCTGGCCGAGGACGAGATGACTTTGATCTCGACGTTTCGCCTCCCCGTACAGGTCCACACGCGCAGCGCGAACTCGAAGTGGCTGGACGAGATCGCCCACACCAACCCACTGTGGCTCCACCCGACGGACGCTGCGTCGTTGGGCATCGGTCCGAACGACCTCGTGAGGGTGACGACCGAGATCGGCTACTTCGTCGTCAAGCCGTGGATCACCGAGGGGATCCGTCCCGGGGTCGTCGCGTGCAGCCACCACATGGGCAGGTGGAAGCTAACCGACGAGGGCCAGCGCCAGATGATGGCGACCGTTGCGCTCGGCCACGAAGGCGATGAGTGGGACATGTCCCGCAAGAAGGGCGGGGCCCCGTACGAGAGTCCCGACCCCGACACCATGAGGATCTGGTGGACCGACATCGGCGTGCATCAGAACCTGACCTTCTCGGTCCACCCCGATCCGATCTCGGGCCAGCACTGCTGGCACCAGGCGGTCAGGGTCACCAAGGGCGAGCCCGGCGATTCCTACGGTGACATCCACGTCGATACCGCGAAGAGCCGAGAGGTCTATCAGCGGTGGCTCGAGTTGACCCGCAACGCGCAACTTCACTCTCCCGATGGGACGCGGCGCCCGTACTGGTTCATGCGGCCGCTCAAGCCCCCGAAGGAAGTCTTCGTCCTGCCGGAGGAGAGATGAACCTCACCGCCGAGCTGTTCAGGGCGCTCGGTTCTCTGGCTGAGCCGCCGCGCGACGAACACCGGGCGATCGCGCGTGCGCTCGAACTCGACGGGGTCCCCGAGGCCCACGACTACACGGGCGTGTTCCTCTTCCAGCTCTATCCCTACGCCTCGGTCTACCTCTCGGTCGAGGGGATGCTCGGCGGCGACGCGAGGGATCGGGTTGCCGGTTTCCATCGAGCGCTCGGGCTGACCCCGCCGCCGGAACCGGATCACATCGCCTCGGTCCTGTCTCTGTATGCGTCGCTTATCGACGCCGAGGCCGCTGAGGAGGATGCTGCAGGGCGGACCGCGTGGGGACACGCCAGAGCGGCGTTCCTGTGGGAGCACATCCTGACCTGGCTCCCGGTCTATCTCGTGAAGGTGAGCGAGGTCGCGCCCAGGTTCTACCGAGGTTGGGCAGAGCTGTTGCTGGACGCGCTGCTCTCCGAAGCCCGCACGATCTCGCACGACGGCCCGCCCGCGCTTCATCTCAGGGACGTTCCCGAGCTCGCGCATCCCGAGGCGGATCCGAAGGGCTTCATCGGGGGCCTGCTCGCGCCGGCGGTAAGCGGGATGATCGTCACCCGCTCGGACCTCGCCCGAGCCGCGCGGAACGCGGAGCTCGGCCTTCGGATCGGCGAGCGCGCGTTCATCCTGCGTTCCCTGTTCGAGCAAGACGCAGAAGCAACCCTGTCGTGGTTGGAGGACGAGGCCCTCGGATGGGTCCCGAGGCATCAGCGACTGGCCCCCGAACTCGGGGACGTCGCGCGGCACTGGAAGGAGCGAGCCGAGGCTGCCGTGGCCCGCATCCGGGAGGTTCGGACGGCGGCTGGAGAGGTGGTGGCACATGCTTCAGGAGACTGAGGCCGGACTGGTCTCGGCGGAAGGGCAGGTCACCGAAGAGGCGGTTCGGCGGATCGTCCGTGAGGAGGTCGAGGCGGCCTTCAAGAAGGATCCGGCGAAGAACAAGGCCGCGATCATCGCATCGAAGGGCACGCTCGACTGGGCGTACCCTCCGTTGATCCTCGCCGCGACGTCGGCCGCTCTCGGGATGGAGACGGTCGTGTTCTTCACGTTCTACGGGCTGAACATCATCACCAAGGACTTCGAGAAGAAGCTCAAGATCGGCCCGACCGGGAACCCGGCGATGCCGATGCCCATGCCCATGCCGCAGCTGTTGACCGTGATGCCGGGCATGGTTCCGATGGCGACCTCGATGATGAAGTCGAAGTTCAAGAAGAAGAACGTCGCCACCATCAGAGAGCTCATCGAGGCCGCGCAGGAGTCCGACGTCCGGTTGATCGCGTGCCAGATGACGATGGATGTCTTCGGTTACGAGCAGTCCGATTTCCTGGACGGCGTCGAGTTCGGCGGAGCCGCCATGTTCATGTCCGAAGCGCGCAAGGCGCACACGACGATCTTCATTTGATCAGGAGAGGGGGGTAAACGATGTCGGATATCAAGGAAGACAGGGTCTTCGATGCAACCGGTCTTCTGTGCCCGATGCCGGTGGTCAAGGCGGCAAAGGAGATGAAGACCCTCGAGGGCGGTCAGATCCTCAAGCTTGTCTCGACCGATCGAGGGTCCTTAGCGGACGTCCCCGCGTGGGCCGAGGACACCGGGAACCAACTGCTCGAGCACAGCGAGGGCAACGGGGTCTTCACGTTCTTCGTGAAGAAAGGCGAGGGATGATCTTCAAGCAGTTCCGCTACGAACCACTCGGACAGGCCTCGTACATCCTCGGATGCATGAGGTCGAAGAGGGGTTTCGTGGTGGATCCCACCGAGGACCTCGGTGTCGACCACTACGTGCTCGAAGCGGCGGACCTCGGGCTGACGATCGCAGGGGTGCTCGAGACCCACGTGCACGCAGACTTCATCTCGTGCGCGCGCGAACTGGCCGCGGAGACATCGTCGCCTCACTACATGCACGAGTCGCTCGAGGGCATCGCGCGCTTCGACTTCACCCCGGTGAAGGGCGGTCAGGTCCTCGAGCTCGGCCGGGTGCGCGTCGAGGTCATCCATACGCCCGGCCACACCCCGGAGCACTGTTGCTACCTCGTGATCGACGCGGCGCGCTCGGATGAGCCGTGGGCGGTGCTCACCGGCGACTCCCTGTTCGTGGGGGATGTGGGGCGTCCCGATCTCCTGCTCGAGGACCAGACCCTCAACGTCCTCGACGAATCGCAGCGAGCGGAAGCCCTGTTCGCGTCCATAACCGAGAAGCTGTTCACGCTTCCCGATCACGTCGAGGTGTGGCCCGGCCACTACGGCGGCTCGACCTGCGGCGGGATCAACATGTCAGGGAAGGCGAGCTCGACGATCTATTTCGAGAAGAGCTTCAACCTCGCCCTCAAGCAGCCGGACGTAGCCGCGTTCGCGACGTTCGTGAAGTCGTCCGCTCGCCCATTCCCCGACGACTACGTACGTATCAAGTCGACGAACCTCGGTCTCGTGGACAAGGAGGAACGCTCGAAGACGTCGGTTCCCGGGATCCTCGTTTCTGAGGTCGAACCGATGGTCTCGGACGGCGCGGTGGTGATCGACCTCCGGGCCCCGCTGATCTTCGCCCGCGGACATGTATCGGGGGCGGTCAACCTTCAGTTCAACCGCGCCGATCTGGCCGACCGGGCCGAGATGGTCATCCCGGAGGACGAGCGGCTGATCCTCTACGCGGAGTCGGATCAGGTTGCCGAGGCGTCGTCGGAGATCCTGACCGGAGCCGGATACGCGGTCCTCGGGATCATCGAAGGGGGGCTCGCGAGCTGGGACCGGGCCGGGGGCGAGGTCGCCTCCTTACCCGTTGTGAGCGTGGACGACCTAAAGAGCTCGGAAGGGGAGTTCTCGGTCATCGACGCGCGCGAGGGCTACGAGTATCGCTACGGCCACATCGAAGGGGCCCGACTGCTGTCGTCGATGGGCGCATGGGATGAGGTCGAGCACGTTCCGGAGGACGAGAGCTACGCGGTCGTCTGCGGGGACCTGGTCAGGAGCTCGCTGGTGGCGTCGCTGCTGTTGCGGGCGGGGCGCACGGCCCACCTCGTCACCGGTGGGATGACCGATTGGTTCGATCGCGGCCTGCCGGTGGTGAAAGAGGAGAAGAAGAAGGAGACCTCCGCTAAGTGAGCGGGAAGCGGGCGACGGCCCCCGCCAAGGGCGCGGCCGCGTGGGGCGATGTCATCGGGGGAGTGAGTGCCGCGCTGGTGCTGGTGCCCCAGGCACTCGCCTACGCGACCCTGGCCGGGCTCCCTCCCGAACGTGGCCTCTACGTCGCGGTGCTCGCTCCGTTGGCGGCGGCGTTCTTCGCGTCGTCGCCCTATCTCGGGACCGGCCCGACCGCGGTCACCTCGCTCCTCACGTTCGGGGCACTGAGCGCGATCGCGATGCCCGGCACGCCGGATTACATCGCGCTGGCGGGACTACTGGCCGTGATGGTCGGGGCGATCAGGGTGCTCCTCGGTCTCGCCAGAGGGGGGATCCTTGCCTACCTGATGTCGCAGCCGGTCGTGCTCGGGTTCACTACCGGAGCGGGGGTGGTCATCCTCGCCTTGCAGGTTCCGACCGTCCTGGGGCTGAGCGCGGAGAGCGACAACCCGTTCGTGGCCGCGGCCAAGGCACTGATGAAGCCGGGGGACTGGGATCTCGGGGCGATCGTGGTCGCGGTCCTCGCGGCCGTCGCCATCATCGGGGGTCGGAGGATCCATCGCCTCTTCCCCGGGGTGCTGGCCGCGGTCGTGATCGGGATCGCTGTCAGCGATGCCTGGTCCTTCGGCGGCCCGGTCGTGGGGGACATCGCGCACGGTTTCCCGCCGTTCACGTTCGACCTCCCGTGGTCCAGCACGCTTGATCTCCTGACCCCAGCCCTGGTGATCGCGGTGATCGGCTTCTCCGAGCCGGCCTCGATCGCACGGCAGTACGCGACCCTCGAGCGGCAGCGATGGGACCCTCACCGCGAGCTGATCAGCCAGGGCGTCGCCAACCTGGCGGCGGGCTTCGGCGGTGGCTTCCCCGCGGGCGGTTCGTTCACGAGGAGTGCCCTGGTGCGCGACTCGGGGGCCAGGACGAGGTTGAGTGGCGGCATCACCGGAGTGGTCGTGCTCCTGCTGCTTCCCGCCATGGGGCTGCTGGCGGAGCTTCCCACAGCGGTCCTGGGAGCGACGATCATGGTGGCGGTTCGCGAGCTGGTCAGCCCCGGGCCCTTCATCAGGTATCGGCGCTACGCGCGTCTGCAGTTCTCGATCGCGGCGGTGACGTTCCTGCTCACGGTTCTGTTGGCCCCGCATGTCGAGTGGGCCGTCGTCGTCGGTGTCGTGATGGCGATCTTGGCGCACCTGTGGCGGGAGCTCAGGATCTCGATCCCGACGTGGACCTCGAACGGGAGCCTCCACCTCGCTCCCAAGGGGGTCCTCTACTTCGCCTCGGCGCCGGGGTTGGAGGAAGCCTTCTCGAACCTCTTGAGTGAGCACCCCGAGGCGGATCACCTGGTGGTGCACCTCGACGGCCTCGGCCGGGTCGACCTCACGGGGGCACTGGTTCTGGCATCGCTGCTGGAAGACGCGAAGGGGGCCGGTCTGACCACTGAGATCGTCGATGTCCCTCCCCAGGCGGAAAAGATCATCCGGCGCGTGATCGGGGGCCTGAGCTAGGCGCCCGCAGACATTCTCATGTCGCACCCCCTTCCTAAGTTCCTCGTGTAGCTCCCCAGCGGGGGACTCGGAGGAAAGGGAGGCGGTTGCGGTGCTCGCGAAGACGGAATCGGTGGCGCTGGTGGGAACCTCGGGCCACCTCGTTTCGGTAGAGGTCTACGTCGCCGGCGGGGGGATCCCGACCTTTCGCATCGTCGGCCTCCCGGCGGCATCGGTCCGGGAAGCCGACCAGAGGATCAAGTCCGCCCTCGAAGCCAGCGACCTGCACTGGCCGGGCAGCCGGATCATCGCCAACCTCGCCCCCGGGAACCTGCGTAAGGAAGGCTCGCACTTCGATCTGGCGCTCGCTCTCGGGATCCTTGCCGGCGCGGAAAAGATCGAGGCGGAACGTCTCGAGGGATGGATGATCGTAGGCGAGCTTGCGCTCGATGGTTCGGTCCGGCCGGTGCGCGGGGTCTTGGCGGCAGCGATGGCCGCCAAGAAGCACGGCCGGAAGGGGATCATCTGTCCCGGGGACAACGCCCCTGAGGCAGCCATCGTCGAGGGTTTGAAGGTCGTTCCGGTCGACAACCTGCGCCGGGCGATCACCTTCCTCGAGGGTGGCTGGGATCCCCCAGCCGTCTTGCCCGCTCCCGAACCTCCTCTCGTCACGGAGGACATGGCGGAGGTCAAGGGTCACCCCGAAGCCAAGAAGGCCGCCGAGATCGCCTGCGCCGGCGGACACAACCTGTTGATGATCGGTCCTCCGGGTTCGGGGAAATCGATGATCGCGCGGCGTCTTCCGGGGATCCTGCCCGCGATGTCCATGCAGGAGTCTCTCGATGTAACCAGCGTCTACTCCGTAGCCGGGCTCCTTGGCAACAAGGCGGGTCTCACGAGAAGACGCCCGTTCCGATCTCCGCATCAGGGCGTTTCGCTTGCCGGATTGATCGGCGGCGGGAGCGGTCTCCCTCGGCCGGGAGAGGTCAGCCTGTCTCACTACGGGGTCCTCTTCCTGGACGAGATCAGTCTCTTCCGCAGCGATGTGCTCGACAGTCTCAGAGGTCCTCTTGAGGAGGGCAGGGTGCGCATCGCGCGCAGCGGGGCCATGGTGGAGTATCCGTGCAGGTTCTCCCTCGTGGCGGCGATGAATCCGTGCCCGTGCGGATACTTCGGTGACCCGGTAAGAGAGTGCCGGTGCTCCGCCGCCAGGCTCCGGTACTACAACGACAAGCTTTCCGGGCCCTTGATCGATCGGTTCGACATCCAGGCCATGATGGCGAGACCGACGCGCGCCGAGCTCATGAGCCGGGAACCGTCGGAGCCATCGTCTGCCATCCGGAGTCGTGTGGAGGCGGCACGGGAGGTGCAGAGCGAGCGGTATGGATCGCCCCTGATCTCGAATTCCTCCTGCTCGAAGGCAGAGCTCGAGCGACACGTTCGGCTGACGCAGGAAGCTGGATCGTTACTGGGAGCGTTGATCGACGCCCTCGGGCTAACGGGGCGAGGGGTCGACCGCATAAAGCGTCTCGCGAGGACGGTCGCCGATCTGGATGGGTCTTCTTCCGTGGAAGAGGATCACGTAGGTATCGCATCCGGACACAGGTATCTCGAGGCCGAGGCCGTGCCGGCATGATCGATGCCCCGCGCATCCTGACGCCCTCCGATCCAGAATGGCCCCAAAGGCTGAACGAGCTGGGAGGCGATCTTCCGCCCGAGAAACTGCGCGTGAGTGGCCGGATCCTCGATCCGGACAAGATCTTCATCGCCGTGGTCGGTACCAGGCGTCCGACCGTTTCGGGGGTCGAGATCGCAACGACGATGGCCCGCTCCTTCGCCGAGGCGGGGTTCGTGGTCGTCTCCGGGCTCGCCATGGGGATCGACGCCGCCGCGCACCGCGCCTGCATCGAGGCGGGTGGCCACACGGTGGCCATTCTCGGTTGTGGGCTCGATGTCGACTATCCGAAATCGAACTCGAAGCTCCGCACTGCGATCGCAGCGCTCGGAACCCTCGTGACGGAGTACGACGCCGGCACGCCACCGCACGCTTACAACTTCCCAAAAAGGAATCGGATCGTTGCCGGTTTGGCACATGCAGTTGTCGTGGTGGAGGGGGGGACGAAGAGTGGTTCCCTCATCACGGCCCGGCTCGGCATCGAATACGGGAGAGAAGTCTTCGCCGTCCCGGGAAACCCGCGGAACTTGATGTCGCTGGCTCCGAATGAGCTCATCCGTACCTCGCAGGCCGCCCTCGCAACCTGTCCGGAACACGTGTTCGAAGTGCTTGCCCCGCAGCAGGCGTGGTCGGGACCTTGCGACGCGAGGGCTATGCGACCGGCGCCGCAGGTCGACGACGAGGAGCTCACGGCGCTGTTCGCACTGGACGAGATCCCGACCACACCCGACCGGATCGCGGGCGCGGCGAACCTTGCCCCCGGTCGCGTTCTGATGGTGCTGGCGAAGCTGGAGGTCAGGGGCCTCGTCCGGAAGCGACGGATGGGTTACGAGATCACTATCACCGGCGCACACGCCCGAGCGTCCGCCGACGACGGGTCTTAACGCACCTCGAGGATCACGGACGGGGATCTGCCGCGAAGACTTCTCCTCGTATTCGGCGAAGCCAAGCGGTGATGAGTCTTCCCTCCGCTCCGTCCAGAATCTCCCAGTAGTTGACAGGAGTAACAGGCCGCCCCATGCTTCGAACGGCGATGCGTGGTGATCCGGGGACGGCGGCGACACTCGAGGAAACGGCGGAAGCGTTCCTTCGGGCAGCGCGCGCCGAGCGCGACCTGTCTCCTCACACGCTCGCCGCCTATCGGGGGGATCTGGTCCAGGCGGCCGACTGGCTCGGTCGGGGTGGGATCACCGAACTCGATCAGGTCGACCGCCGGCACCTCCGGCGTTATGTGGCGTTCCTCGGGACGAGGGGGTTCTCGCGCCGGTCGATCGCACGCAAGGTGTCCTCGCTTCGTTCGATGCTCAACTGGGCGGTGATCCAGGGCTTACTGGGGGCGAACCCGGCCGATGGTTTGGAGTCCCCGAAGCTCGACCGTCCTCTCCCGAGGGTCCTGAATGAAGACGACGCCGCGTCCTTGTGCGAGCTTCCGCCGGATGACGATGCGGTGGGGCAGAGGGACCGAGCGGTCCTGGAGCTGCTCTATGGCTCCGGCCTGCGCGTTAGCGAACTATGCGGGCTCGACCTCGACGACGTCGATCTGGATTCGGGGATGGTCAACGTGGTCGGCAAGGGCAGGAAGGAGCGACGGGTCCCGATGACGCCGAGGGCAGCCGAGACGCTTCTCAGGTACCGGGACGACGGCCGGAAGTGGTTCCTCGAGAAGCGCCCGAAGGAGCGGCCTTCCGGGGGAATGGCCGATGCACACGCGGTGTTCCTGAACGCGCGAGGGATGCGGCTGAACCCCCGAACCGTGAGGACTCAGATGACCCGTTATCTATCAGCCGAAGGTCGTAGTGGGGCGGGACCTCACGACCTACGTCATTCTTTCGCTACACATCTGCTCGATAACGGTGCAGACTTACGCGTAGTACAAGAGCTTCTAGGCCATGAGAGCCTCGCTACAACGCAGATCTACACACACGTTTCCAACGAGCGGTTGAGGTCAGTTTATGAGCAGAGCCACCCCAGAGCCTAAATCGGACGAGCGGCCCACCCTGCAGGTGGACCTGAGTGCCGACCCCGTCCAAGAGGCGTGGGAAGAGTACAAGTCGACCGGGTCGGAGCAGGCGCGGGACGGTCTGATCCTCCACTATTCGCCGCTCGTCAAGTACGTCGCGGGCCGGGTCGGGATCGGATTGCCGGCCAATGTCGAGCAAACCGATCTCATCTCGTACGGGATCTTTGGGCTTATCGACGCGATCGAGAAGTATGAGTTGACCCGGGGCATCAAGTTCGAGACCTACGCGATCAGCCGTATCCGCGGGGCGATCATCGACGAGCTCAGGGCCATCGACTGGGTTCCCCGGTCGGTTCGGTTCAAAGCGAGAGAGGTCGAGAAGGCCTACAACGCGCTGGAGAACAAGCTCAAGAGGCCCCCGTCCGACGAGGAGATCGCCAAGGAGATGGACATCTCCGTCGCCGACCTCACCAACATCTACACGCAGCTCTCCACCGTGTCGCTGGTGGCGCTCGACGAGCTGATGTCGGTCGAGGGCGGTTCCGGGGACAAGATCTCACTGGTCGACACCCTCGAGGACACCAAGACGGTGAGCCCCGCCGACGCCTTCGAGGTCGACGAGATGAAGGGGATCCTGGCGGGGGCGATCAGCCGCCTTCCGGAGCGCGAGAAGATCGTGGTCACCCTCTATTACTACGAGGGCCTGACCCTGGCCCAGATCGGCGAGGTCCTCGGAGTCACCGAGTCCCGTATCTGCCAGATGCACACGAAGGCGGTCCTGGCGCTCAAGGGCAAGATGAACGAGGCCATCACCTCCTGATCTTCCCGGTCCGCCCAACTGGTAACCTCTCCACGTTCCACATCACACACGTCCGCTTCCCTCGGCGCGCCCTAGGCGCTCGGGGGCTTTCGGTCCCGGTTGCTCGGCGAGAGCTGAAGCGTCCGGGTTTCGGCGGGCGGAGGAGTCCGGACCTGTAAGGCCGGCACAACCGAAGGAGGTAGCACCACCATGCCCGTCGTCACGATGAGGCAGTTGCTGGAGGCCGGGGTTCACTTCGGCCATCAAACGCGCCGTTGGAACCCGAAGATGAAGCGGTTCATCTTCGCGGAGAGGAACGGTATCTACATCCTCGATCTGCAACAGACCATGTCTGGGATCGAGAAGTCCTACACGTTCACCCGCGATCTCGTCGCCAAGGGCGGTTCCGTGTTGTTCGTTGCTACCAAGAAGCAACTCCAGGACATCGTTCAGGAGCAGGCGGACCGAGCGGGAATGCCGTACGTCAACTTCCGCTGGCTCGGCGGCATGCTGACGAACTTCCAGACGATCGCCGCCAGGATCAAGCGGATGAACGAGCTCGCCGAAATGGAAGCGACCGGCGCGCTCGAGAGCTTCTCCAAGAAGGAGGCCCTCAAGCTCCGGCGCGAGCTCGAGAAGCTGCAGAGGAACCTTCACGGGATCAAAGATCTCCAGAAGCTTCCCCAAGCGATCTACATCCTCGACACCAAGAAGGAAGAGATCGCGGTGCGTGAGGCTCACAAGCTCGGCATCCCGATCATCGCGGTGCTCGATACCAACTGCGATCCCGACGACGTCGACTTCGGGATCCCCGGCAACGACGACGCGATCCGCGCCGGCCAGCTGTTGACCAGGGTGATCGCCGACGCAGTGATCGAGGGCAAGTCGATGCGGGAAGACGCTCCCGACCAGGAAGCGCAGGTAGCGGCGGCGACCCCCGCGGCCGGCGAACCCACCCAGGTGTTGCCCGGAGCGGCGGCACAGCCGAAGGCCGAGTGGGAACTTCAGCTCGAGGCCGAGGAGGCTGCTCAGAAAGCACCCGAAACCGATGCGGAGGCGGCCGCGGTCGAAAAACACACCCCCGCTCAGCATGCACCCGAGACCGATGCGGATGCGGCCGCCGGCGATGAGGCCGAGATAGCGGACGCCGTCGCGGAGATTGCTCCCGCCGCCGAGTCCCAGACCGACGCTCCAACGACCGAGGGATCGGCCGACGAGCGCGGGGACGAGCCCGGCGATCTCGATCACCCGAGGCCCAAGACAGACGAGTAGGACAAGACCAGTACAGGAAGGTTCCAAGAGAGATGGCTGAGATCAACGCTAAGGACGTAGCGGCGCTTCGCAAGGCGACCGGCGCCGGGATGATGGACTGCAAGAAGGCGCTTGCCGAAGCGAACGGAGATCTCGGGGCCGCGAAGCGGCTCCTGAGGGAGAAGGGTCTCGCCGACGCCGCCAAGAAGAGCGAGCGCGCGGCGACCGAGGGTCTCGTGTACGCGTATATGCACCGCCCGCAGCCCGACTACCCGCCGAAGCTCGGCGTTCTGGTCGAGCTCAACTGCGAGACGGACTTCGTCGCGAAGACCGAAGCGTTCGAGCGCCTGGCCAAGGACATCGCCATGCACATCTCGTTCGCGGACCCCGACTGGACCACCCGGGACCAGGTCCCTCAGGGCGTGATCGACGAAGAGTCCGCCATCTACGCGAAGCAGGCTATGGACTCGGGGAAGCCCGAGAACATCATCGAGAAGATCGTCGGGGGCAAGCTCGAGGGCTTCTACAAAGAGCGCGTCCTGATGGACCAGGAGTGGATCCAGGACAAGTCCAAGTCGATCTCCGATCTGGTCAGCGAGGCGAAGGCGTCCATGGGCGAGAACATCAACATCGGACGGTTCGCCAGGATCCGGGTCGGCGAGGGCCAGGGATCGTAGGCCCACGTGAGTGAAGTGACCGACATGGCGGGCGCCCCTGGTGTCGCCGGGGCCGCGCCCAAGTACCGCCGGGTGTTGCTGAAGATTTCCGGAGAAGCGTTCGCCGATCCGTCGCACGGCTTCGGCATCGATCCCCGGATCGTTGCATCGATCGCCAGACAGCTGGCCGACGCGCGGAACCTGGGCGTAGAGCTGGGCATCGTCGTCGGGGGCGGGAACATCATCCGCGGCTTGAGCGCATCGGCGCAGGGTACGGACCGGACGACGGCCGACTACATGGGGATGCTCGGTACGGTTATCAACGCACTCGCCCTTCAGGACGCGCTCGAGAAAGAAGGGGTTCAGACCCGGGTTCAAACCGCGATCTGGATGCAGGAGCTGGCTGAGCCCTTCATCCGGCGCCGCGCGATGCGTCACCTCGAGAAGGGCCGTGTGGTGATCTTCGCCGGCGGCACCGGGAACCCTTACTTCTCGACCGACACGACCGCGGCTCTCCGAGCACTCGAGATCAATGCCGAGGCGATCCTCAAGGGAACGCAGGTCGACGGTGTGTTCGATTCCGATCCGAAGGTGAATCCAGAAGCCAAGATGTTCACCTCGCTCGCGTATCTCGACGTCCTCAGCCGCGGCCTCAAGGTGATGGATTCGACCGCGGTGTCTCTGTGCATGGACAACCGGCTTCCGATCATCGTTTTCAACCTCAAGGCCGGCAACATCGTGCGGGTGCTGTCGGGTGAAGAAGTGGGGACCCTCGTGCATTCCGACGGAACCAGGTAGGAGGATCAGGAACGATGGCTGAGACCACGGCTGGCGTACTGCGAGAGGCCGAAGAGAAGATGAAGAGGGCCGTCTCGGTGAACCTGGAAGAGCTGTCCTCGATCCGTTCGGGACGCGCCACCCCCTCGCTCTTGAACCGGATCCACGTCGACTACTACGGCACGCAGGTTCCCATCAATCAGGTGGCGAACCTTTCGGTTCCCGAACCACGCCTCCTCGTCATCGCTCCTTACGATCCCAACTCGATCGCGGCGATCGAGAAGGCGATCCTTGCCTCCGACCTCGGCGTTATGCCGGCGAACGATGGTGCCGTGGTGCGACTCGCGTTCCCGCAGCTCACTGAGGACCGGCGCAAGGAGCTCATCAAGGTCGCTCACGTCCGCGCCGAAGAGGGCCGGGTTGCGGTCCGAGGTGTCCGGCGTCACGCGAAGCAAGAGCTGGAGCGGATGAAGAAGGACGGCACCTTGTCGGAAGACGCCGAGCGTGGGGCCGAAGGCGACCTTCAGAAGATCACCGACCGCTATGTCACAGAGGTCGACGAGAACCTGAAGCGCAAGGAACAAGAACTCTCCGAGGTCTGAGGCGCGTGACAGCGTCGTCCCGCAACCTCCCTCAGGCGGTCGCGACCGCCCTGGTCCTTCTTGGGTTGATGCTCGGCGCCATGGTGAGCGGGCCGACTGCGTTCTTCTGGCTGGCCGCAGCGGTCGTTTCTCTCGCGGCCCTCGAGCTGTTCATCGCGGTTCGAGGAACCGGCCGCCGCATCGTCACGCTGATGGGTCCTGCGGGAGCGCTGGCCCTCATGGCCGCCGCTTACTTCCGGCCGCAAGAGTTGGGCTTCCTCGTGGCCGTGGGAGCGGTCGTCGTCGTGCTGACCTTCTCGATCACGCTCCGGCCCGACCGGGGAACGACCCCTGCGACCGACGTCGCCTGGACGGTCATGGGGATCTTCTGGATAGGAGGTGGGGGAGCGGGGGCAGTCTCGATGCTCACCGTGAGGTCGGGGGTGAGTGTCCTCCTGGCCCACGTTCTCATCACCGCAGCCGACGACATCGGGGCTTTCTTCGCCGGCACGGCCTTCGGTCGCCACAAGATGGCGCCGTCGATCTCACCGGCCAAGTCGTGGGAAGGAGCCGCCGGAGGTTTCGTCGCCGCGCTTGCGGCGGGGGCGATGTTCGGAAGCATCATCGATGTGATCGGGGTGGGTCATGGGATCGTCATCGGAGCGATCATCGGGTTCCTTGCGCCCGCCGGGGACCTGGCCGAATCCCTCGTCAAGAGGGAGTTGGGGATCAAGGATTCCGGGAGGATGTTGCCCGGCCACGGGGGCATGCTCGACCGGCTCGACGCGATCGTGTTCGGTGCGCCGACCGTGTTCCTTTACCTCCACTTCGCCGTTCTCTAGGCAAAACTCTCACCGTGTGACAATCGGGGAATGACCGAGATCAAGAACGTCGTCGTCCTGGGCTCTTCGGGCTCGATCGGATGCCAGGCTCTGGAGGTCATCCGGGCGCACGCCGACCGCTTCCGGGTCCTCGGGCTGTGTGTGGGGAGCGACTCCGATGCCCTCCAGGCGCAAGCCGGTGAGTTCGGCGCCACGCACACCGGCATCGGGGCGGATGCGGCGGCCGAGCTGGCCTCGCTAGAAGAGGCCGACATCGTCCTCAACGCGATCGTCGGAGCGGCAGGGCTGAAGGCGTCGCTGGCCGCCCTGACCGCGGGGAAGATCCTCGCGCTTGCTAACAAGGAGAGCCTCGTCGCCGGCGGAGAGTTGTGCCTCGCGGCGGCGGCCGCGGGGGGCGGCCGGGTCGAGGCCGTCGACTCCGAGCATGCCGCGATCGCGCAGTGCCTCGACGGGCGCGACCTCCGTACGGTCGAGCGGATCATCCTGACCGCGTCGGGAGGACCGTTCCGTACCAGGGCGTCGCTCGACGACGTGACCCCGGAGGAAGCCCTCAAACATCCGACGTGGGCGATGGGTCCGAAGATCACGATCGATTCGGCCACCTTGATGAACAAGGGCCTCGAGGTCATCGAAGCGCACTTCCTCTTCGGCTTCTCTTACGATCAGATCGACGTCGTCGTCCATCCGCAGTCGGTGGTTCACGGCATCGTGTGCTTCATCGACGGTTCGATCCTCCAGCAGGCGGGGCCGGCCGACATGCGCATCCCGATCCAGGCGGCGCTGTCGTATCCCGATCGCATCGCGTCGGAGGGCGCCCGACTGGATCTGGCGACGATCGGATCGCTCGAGTTCGAGGCCGTCGACCACCAGAGGTTCCCGGCCCTTGGTCTCGCCTACGAGGTCGGACGCAAGGGCGCGACCTTCCCCGCGGTCTTGAACGCGGCCAACGAGGTCGCCGTCGAGGCGTTCCTCGCTGGGAGATTGGCGTTCACCGGGATCACGAGCGTGATCGAAGAAACCCTGTCGCTTCACGAACCACTCGATGCCACCGAGCTCGACGCGGTGCTCGAGGCCGATGCATGGGCACGGTCGGAAGCGACCAGGTTGATGTCCGTTGCCACGGTAACGGGGGGCGCTCAGTGACGTTCGGTGTTGTCATCTTCGCCCTCGCGATCCTCGTCGTGGTGATGATCCACGAATCGGGGCACTTCCTTACCGCCAAACTCTTCAACTTCAAGGCGACGAAGTACTTCATCGGCTTCGGCCCGACGCTCTGGTCGTTCCAGCGCGGCGAAACCGAATACGGCGTCAAGGCTCTTCCGCTCGGCGGCTTCGTGAAGATCGTGGGGATGAACCCATACGAGGAGATCCCACCCGAGGACCTTCCGCGTGCGTACCCGAACAAACCTGCGTGGCAGCGGGCGATCGTGTTGGTCGCGGGCTCTGCAACACACTGGGTCGTCGCGTTCCTCCTCCTCACGTTCGCGTTCCTCGCGATCGGCTATCCGACGGGCAACGCGACGACCACGGTTCTCGACATCACCGCTTCGATGGGCGGAGAGGACACGCCCGCGGCCGGTGCCGATCTCATCCCCGGGGACGAGATCGTGGGGATCGAAGGGGTTGCGGACGCTGCCGCCGACACCTGGCCCGAGATCCGCGCGTACATCAAGGAGCGTCCCGGCGAGCCGGTCACGTTCCTGATCGAGCGCGACGGCACCGTCAGGACCGAGACGATCCGGTTGGGCACGGGCTTGTTCGACGTCGATGGTGGGATCGTCGATTACGCTCCGCCGGGCGAAGAGGTCGGAACGCCGGGAGAAGGCGAAACGATCGGCGGGTTCCTCGGGGTCGCTCCCGAGCCGGAGTACAAGAGGGAGTCGCTCGGAGGGGCGATCGCCCGCGGCGGTAACGAGACCTGGCAGCTGACCTACCTGTCGTTCAAAGGGATCGGCACCGTGTTCGGCACCGTGTTCGATGGCGATTTCTGGGCTCAGGTGTCCGGTTCGGCGGAAAGGGATCCGCGGGGTGCCATCGGCCTCGTGGGTGCCGGCAAGATCGCGGGTCAGACGGTCGAGCGGGGTCAGTACCTCGATCTGATCGGCATGATCGCGGCGTTCACCGTCTTCATCGGGCTGCTGAACCTTCTGCCCCTTCCGCCTCTCGACGGTGGGCACCTGATCATCCTTCTGTACGAGAAGGTCACGGGCAGGCAGGTGGATGTCCGCAAGACGATCCCGGTGGCAGCCGCGGTCATCTCGTTCTTCGTCATCCTGTTCCTGGCCGTCCTGTATCTGGACATCGCCCACCCGATCCAAACGCCGTTCTAGGCCCCCTAGACTGGATGTGACATGTACGAGAGACGTAAGACCAGGCTGATCCACGTCGGTGGCGTGGCCGTCGGGGGCGGTTCTCCGATCTCGATCCAGTCGATGACGACGACCAAGACCGACAATGTCGACGAGACCCTGATCCAGGTTCACGCGCTGGCGACGCAGGGCGCCGACATGGTGAGGGTCGCCGTGCCCCACGAGGGCGATGCCAAGGCGCTGCCGATCATCGCCCGGGAGGGCGGCGTCCCGATCATCGCCGACATCCATTTCTCGGTTCGTCTCGCGATGATGTCGATCGAGGCCGGTGTCCACGGATTGCGTCTCAATCCCGGCAATATGAGGAATCCGAAGCACATCAAAGAGGTGGCCGACGCCGCGAAGGAACGGGGGATCCCGATCCGGATCGGGGTCAACGCCGGGAGCCTCGACAAGAAGCTGGTCGAGAAGTACGGGCGGCCGACCGCTGAGGCGCTGGTGGAGAGTGCCCTCTACGAGATCTCTCTCCTCGAGGAACACGGGTTCAGGGACATCAAGGTCTCGGTCAAGCACCAGAACGTCCCGGAGATGATCAACGCCTACCGGCTCCTGGCGACGCAGACCGACGTCCCGTTGCACCTCGGGGTGACCGAGGCGGGAACGCCCAAACAGGGGATCGTGAAGTCGGCGATCGGCCTCGGGACGCTTCTCGCCGAAGGGATCGGGGACACGATCCGCGTGTCGCTCACGGCCGATCCCGTCGAGGAGGTCAAGCTCGGCAAGCAGATCCTGAAATCACTCGGCTTGAAGGAAGACGGCTTTGACTTCGTCGCATGTCCGTCGTGCGGCCGGGCGGAGCTAGACGTCTTCGCGCTGGCGGGTGAGGTCGAGGCCCGGATCGAGAAGATGGATCTCCCACCGATGCAGATAGCGGTCATGGGCTGCGAGGTCAACGGACCGGGGGAGGCCAGGGACGCAGATATCGGCATCGCCGCAGGTCCCGGGCGGGGACTGCTGTTCTCCAAAGGCAAGCAGATCGGCTGGGTGCCGCACGACCGGCTCGTCGATGCGCTGATCGAGGAGGCCGAGAAGGTCGCCGCCGAGATCCGGGCGGCGTCCGGGGATGGAGCCGTGACCACCGGCGGGGTCACCGTGGTCAAGGGCGCGGGACGAGCGGGACGCAAGGTGGATCCGATCGTCCCGATCGGGATGGGGCCTCCGGCCGGCTAACCCTTGCGGCCGGCGTTGGGCCGCTTGCCGTGGTTCGCCTTGTTCTTTCGCCGGGACCGGCGCTTACGGCCCTTCTTCGCCATATCTCCTCCATCTGTTAGTCTTATTAATCATTGTGAGCAGGGATTTTTCGGTCTCCGCCAGGGGTGGAAACCGGTAACGCAAGTCGTAGTCTAGGCGCGAAGCCCAGGCGATTTGGAACGGAAGCCCCTCGAAGGAGGGGCTTCATTTGTGAGGAGGACGATATGGGCGCTCTCGAGGAGGTCAGGGACCTCGCCGAGGCGGTTGCTCGCCGTCACTCCTTGCGGTTGTGGGATGTGGAGACCTCCGGCCGTCCCGGGTCCTCCGTCCTGAGGGTGTTCGTCGACGCGGACGGCGGTGTCGATCTGGACACCGTGGCCAAGGTCGCGGACGAACTCTCGAGGGCCCTGGATCTGAAAGATCCGATCGAGGGCCGGTACACGCTCGAGGTGTCTTCCCCGGGGCTGGAGCGCGCACTGAAGGCACCAGAGCATTACGTGTTGTCCAAAGGACTGGACGTCACCATCAAGACGAAGGAACCGGTGGTTGGGAATAGCCACCGGATCGACGGAGTGATCGACGGGATCGACGACTCCTCGGTGACGATCGAAACGGAGCAGGGCGCAGTCGCGGTGCCGTTCGGCTCGATCAAGTCGGCGCGAACGGTCTTCGAATGGAAGGGAAAGGACAAGCGATGAAGATCCCGATGGATTCTCTCAGGGAGCTCGAGCGCGAGCGTGGGATCTCGTTCGAAACGGTCGTCGAAGCGATCGAGAAGGCGCTCGCGTCCGCGTATCTTCGTACGACGAATGCTGACGAGACGCGCGGGGCACGCGCTGTGATCGACCGCGAAGAAGGGGAGGTCACGGTCTTCGCGCAGGACATCGAGGTCGACGAGGAGACCGAAGAGATCACCGTCCTCAAAGAGTGGGAGGACACCCCCGGTGACTTCGGTCGCATCGCTGCACAGACCGCCAAGCAAGTCATCCTTCAGCGACTGCGCGAGGCAGAGCGAGACATCACCTTCGGCGAGTACTCGGGCCGCGAGGGTGACATCGTGACCGGGATCGTGCAGCAGCAAGATCACCGCTACACGATCCTCGACCTCGGCAAGGTCGAGGCGCTCATGCCCCCATCCGAACAGATCCCGCACGAGAAGTACGAGCATGGAGCGCGCCTCAAGGCGTACATCGTCGAGGTGCGGAAGTCCGCTCGCGGTCCGCAGATCATCGTGTCGCGGACCCACCCCGGGTTGATCAAGCGTCTGTTCGAGCTCGAGGTTCCCGAGATCCTCGACGGCATCGTCGAGATCAAAGGTGTAGCCCGCGAGCCGGGACACAGGTCCAAGGTCGCCGTCGTCTCGAACGACCGCAACGTCGACGCGGTCGGTGCATGTGTGGGCTCGAAAGGGTCGCGCGTCCGGATGGTTACCAACGAGCTCCACGGCGAGAAGATCGACATCATCCCGTGGACCGAAGACCCGGCCGAGTTCGTCAAGAACGCCCTTTCCCCGGCGAAAGCCAAGGAAGTACACCTCCAGGAGGACGGTCAGACCGCCCTGGTGGTCGTACCCGACCACCAGCTGTCTCTGGCGATCGGCAAGGAGGGGCAGAACGCCCGCCTCGCCGCGCGCCTTACCGGTCTCAGGGTCGACATCAAGTCCGAGGCGCAGATGCGCGAGGCGAGCGCCGCCGAGGCCCCACCCGAGGAAGACGCCGCGGGGACCGAGCCCGAAGCGGGGACTGAGCCCGAAGCTCCGGAAACACCAACGACAGAAGAGGTCTGAAAGCAGGACGACTAGGATTTCGGGACGGAACATGAAAGGAACGCATGGCTAAGCCCAGGGTCCACGAGGTAGCTAAAGAACTCGGGCTGTCATCCAAGGAGGTTCTCGCCCACCTCGAGAAGATCGGGGAGTCGGTGAAGAGCCACGCCTCCACGCTCGAGGAGGACGTGGCCGACAAGGTCAGGTCGGCACTCGGCAACGGCAGCCAGACGAAGAAGAAGGCAGCGCCCGCGGCAAAGAAAGCGCCCGCGCCCAAGAAAGCGCCCGCGCCCAAGAAGGCCGAGGCACCGGCGAAGCCAGCGCCCAAGAAAGCGCCTGCGCCCAAGAAAGCGCCCGCGCCCAAGAAGGCCGAGGCACCGGCGAAGCCAGCGCCCAAGAAGGCCGCCGCCGCTCCCGCTCCCAAGGCCGAGCCAACGCCTCCGGCTCGGGAGCCGGAGGCCGTCACCGCGCCGGCCGCGGTTGCCGAACCTGCTTCGGCGCCCGAACCGGAGACGCCGGCCGGGGACTCGCAGGTGCTCAGGGTGCACCGCGGCATCACCGTCAAGGACTTCGCCGATCGCGCCGGGGTCCCGGCTCCAGATGTCGTCAAGATCCTTATCGCCGCCGGCGAGATGATGACCGTTACGCAGTCGATGAGCGACGAGGCCGTTGCCCTCGCGGCCGAGGAGCTCGGCCGCCAGGCTGAGATCGTCGCGCCGGGTCAGGAAGAGGAGGTCGAAGACGAGACGCTCGCGGAGGAAGACGAGGGCGTCGAGTTCGTCGATCGGCCCCCGGTCGTGACGGTCATGGGCCACGTGGACCATGGGAAGACCTCGATCCTCGACGTGATCCGGCGCACCAACGTCGTATCCGACGAGGCCGGCGGTATCACCCAGCACATCGGTGCCTACCAGGTGCACCACGACGACCGTGAGATCACCTTCATCGACACTCCGGGCCACGAGGCGTTCACCGCGATGCGCGCCCGCGGTGCACAGGTGACCGACATAGCGCTCCTCGTGGTGGCTGCGGACGACGGCGTCAAGCCGCAGACCGTGGAAGCGATCGACCACATCAAAGCGGCTGGAGTGCCGATCGTCGTCGCCGTCAACAAGATCGACAAGGAGGGCGCCGACCCAACGCGCGTTCGCCAGCAGCTCTCCGACTACGGGCTCATGCCCGAAGAGTGGAGCGGCGACACGGTCTACGTAGACGTCTCGGCCAAGAAGTCACAGAACATCGATCAGTTGCTCGAGATGATCCTTCTGACTTCGGATGTCCATCTCGATCTGAAGGCGAACGCCGAGGCACTAGCGCGCGGCGTCGTGATCGAGGCCCATCTCGACAAGGGCCGTGGTCCGGTGGCGACCGTGCTCGTGAAGCGCGGGACGCTCTACGAGGGCGATCCGATCCTCGCAGGAGCCGCGTGGGGTCGCGTGCGTGCGATGCTCAACGAGAACGGCGAGCAGGTCGAGAAAGCAAGCCCCGGTCAGCCGGTGCAGGTACTCGGCTGGCAGTCGGTTCCCGGCGCCGGAGATGAGTTCCGCGCCTTAGAGGACGAGCGCGAGGCGCGTGACATCGCTGCGGAACGCGAGCACCACAAGCGTGAGGCCGAAAACGTCTCCCAGCGCGCAACCTCGCTTGCGGGATTGCTCGCGGCGACTCGAGAGGGCGAGATCCCCGAGCTCAACGTGTTGCTCAAGGCCGACATGCAGGGTTCGGTGGAGGCGCTCGACGGGCAGTTCAGTCAGCTCGACCAGGCGCTGGTGAAGATCAACGTGCTTCGCAAGGGCGTTGGTGCGATCACCGAGAACGATGTGACGCTGGCCGAGGCATCCGATGCGATCGTGATCGGGTTCAACGTGGTCCCGACCGCGCAGGCTCGTCGTATGGCCGAAGAGGCCGGGGTGGACATCCGGACCTACCGGATCATCTACCAGGCTGTTCAGGACATCGAGAGTGCGGCGAAGGGTCTGCTGGGTCCCGAGCTCCGCGAGGTTCCGATCGGACAGGCCGAGGTGCGCGCGACGTTCAAGGTTCCGAAGGTCGGTATCGCGGCCGGTTGCATGGTCACCGAGGGAGTGATCAAGCGGAACTCGAAGGTCAGGCTGGTTCGCGACGGCACGGTCGTCTACGAATCGACCATCTCCACGCTTCGACGGTTCAAGGATGACGTGCGCGATGTCGCGGCCGGCTACGAGTGCGGGATCGGCATCGAGAACTACCAGGACTACAAAGAGGGCGACACGATCCAGGCCTTCGAGATCCAGGAAGTCGCCCGTTAGAGGCCGCATATGTTCATCGGCATAGGCCGGTACGAGTTCTTCCTTCCGTTGAGCGAGTCGTTGAAGGACAAGCGCCGGGTGCTGAGGTCGGTGACGATGGTTGTGAACAAGCGGTTCAACGTGTCGATCGCGGAGGTGGACCACCAGGACCTGTGGCAGCGCGCGTCCCTGGGGGTCACATGTGTGTCGGGCTCGATGGACCAATGCCATCAGGTGCTCGAAGAGGTCGAACGAACGATGGAGAAGGTCGCCATCGAAGGGGCCGAGATCGTCGGCCGGGAGAGGCGATTCGTTTCCATGGAGGATCTGTGAGCCAGCGGACGGAGAAGCTCCAAAAGGTCGCCAGGGAGATCCTGGGTGAATCCATCCAACGGCTCAAGGACCCGCGCATCGGGTTCGTGACCGTGACCGCGGTCCGCGTCACGCCGGATCTGAGCAGCGCGCGCGTCTTCGTGTCGGTGCTCGGCTCCCCCGAGGAACAAGCAGAGACCATGGCGGGCCTCGAGAGTGCCAAGCCGTTCCTGCGCGCGGAGATCGGTCGGCAGGTCCGGCTCAGGTACCTCCCGGAGCTCGTCTTCCACCGCGACGAGGGCCCCGAGCTCGCCGAGCGCATCGAGCAGATCCTGCATGGGCTGAATGACCCCCGCGACGAGCCGGAGGCGAGGGATTGAACAAGCCTGCCGACTGGAACGGCGCGCTCGAAGCGCTGAGGGAGGCGAAGGTCGTCGCTCTCGCGTGCCACGTGAACCCCGACGGGGATGCCCTCGGGGCGCTCCTGGGGATGTCACTTGCGCTGCGCAAGATGGGGAAGACAACGCATCCGACGTGGGGCACCCCAACTGCGACCGTCCCCTATAACTACGCGTTCTTGCCGGGAGCCGATTCGGTCGTCAAGCCGGGGAGCCTGGGTGAGGTCGATCTCTTCATAGCGGTCGACTGCGGCGACGACAGCCGCCTCGGGTCGGTGAAAGACGCGTTCAAGAAGGCTCCCAGATCGATCAACATCGATCACCATCCGGGGAACGACGATTTCGCCACGCTCAACATCGTGATCACCGACGCTTCTTCGACCGCCGAGATCGTCACCCGGATGCTCGAAGATCTGGGCACCCCGTTCGATCGCGATATCGCCACGTGCCTCTACACGGGGATCGTGACCGACACGGGGAGGTTCCAATACGCTAACTCCTCACCCGAGGTGCTCAGGCTCGCCGCCGATCTGCTGGCTCGGGGCGTGCCGGCGACCGCGATCGCTCAGGAGGTCTATGAGTCGGCTCCCTTCGGCTACCTGAAGCTCACCGGCCACGTGCTAGAGCGGGCGAAGCTGCTCGCCGATCACGGCTTCGTGTACTCGTGGTTCACGAGGAAGGACCTCAAGGACACGAACGTCTCGAGCGAGGAGACCGAGAAGCTGATCGATCTCGTCCGCTCCACGCGCGATGCCGACATCGCGGCGATGTTCAAGGAGCAGAGCGACGGTACCTACCGCGTGAGCCTTCGCTCCAAGGGACCCCGAAGTGTCGGCACGATCGCCCGCGCCAACGGAGGCGGCGGCCACGAGCTCGCGGCCGGCTTCACCGCGAAGTCGGTCGAGGACGCGGTCAAGGCTGTGATCGAGGGTCTCTCCGCACAGGTCCAGGGCTGAGCCGACGCTGATGGACGGCGTGCTGGTGATAGATAAGCCTCCCGGCATGACCTCCCACGACGTCGTCGATCGGGTCAGGAAGACGTTCGGCACCCGGAAGGTCGGTCACGGCGGAACGCTCGATCCCGATGCGACGGGCGTCCTCATCGTTGGCATCGGCCGCGCCACGAGGTTCCTTACCTACTCGCAGGGTGCGCCGAAGCGCTACAGAGCGGTCGCCCGTTTCGGCGTTTCGACCTCCACCCAGGACGCTTCCGGGGAGGTCATCCGCGAGTCGGACGCGAACATTTCCGAGGATCAGGTCCGCGACGCCCTCGGATCGTTCAAGGGCACCACCGAGCAGATACCTCCGATGGTGTCAGCGGTGAAGGTGGGCGGCGAAGCGCTCTACAAGAAGGCGCGGCGTGGTGAAGACATCGAACGGCCTGCACGCGCGGTCACGATCTATGCGCTCGAACTCCGTGAGTTCGTTCCCGGTGAGCGTCCGGAGGCAACCATCGACGTCACTTGCTCGGGCGGAACGTTCGTGAGAACGCTCGTGCACGACCTCGGGGAGCGCCTCGGCTGCGGCGCTCATCTGAAGACGCTAAGGCGGACCGAAGCCGGAGGATTCAGCACCGAGGATGCGATCCGCCTCGAGGACGTCACCCAGGATAGTTTGCGCCCGCTCGCCGATGCGGTACGTCAACTCGCGATCCGAGCGCCCGGGGACGAGGATGCCGAAAGCATCGCGCACGGACGTGCCCTCGAGGTCGACGATTCGATCGATGAGGGAGCGTTCGTTGCATTCGTCAGGGACGGTGATCTCCTCGCGGTCTACAAACGCGAGGGAGACCGCCTCAAGCCCGACCGCGTGGTGTCCTCTTGAGGACGATCGTGGGAGCGGACGCTCTTCTGGACACCGATCTCAGTTGTGCGGTCACGATCGGTGCGTTCGACGGCGTTCACCTCGGTCACCGGGCGCTGATAGCCCGCTGCATCGCGGCCGCCGAGCGGCTCGGGGTCGATCCCGCAGTGGTCACTTGGGATCGACACCCCCTGCAGACCCTGCGGCCCAAGCTGGCGCCACCGCTGCTGTCGTCACCCGAACGGAAGATCGAACTCCTCGGCGAGACCGGGGTCGAGGTCCTGTGCGTCTTGCCGTTCGATCGCGAGTTCTCGACGTGGTCCCCGGAGCGGTTCGTGCAGGACGTTCTCGTGACCGGCCTCGGAGCGGCCGCGGTCGTGGTGGGCGAGGGGTGGCGCTTCGGTCACAAGGCCGCAGGCAACATCGACCTCCTTCGGGAGTTAGGCGGCACCCACGGGTTCGAAGTCGAGGCCGTGGGCCTGGCGGGGGCCGATGGGGAGGTGATGTCGTCGAGCCGGACCCGCGCCCTGATCACCTCCGGTGAGATGGAACAGGCCGCCCTTCTCCTCGGCCGGCCGTTCGACATCGACGGCGTCGTGGTCCACGGTGACGGCCGAGGTAAGGACCTCGGGTATCCCACCGCCAACCTCGAGTGCGACCCACTCGTGGCGCGCCCCCCGCGCGGCGTGTACGCGGGCCGGCTGAGGGTGAGGGGGTCGTGGTTCCGCGCGGCGATCAGCGTCGGGGTGAACCTGACCTTCGGCGGCGAGCCCGGGGTCAGCCCGGTGCGGATCGAAGCCTTCGTCCTCGATATGGATCAGGAGATCTACGGTGACGAGGTGCGGCTCGAGTTCTGGAAGCGCCTGCGGGACGAACTCAAGTTCGATTCGATCGAGGGCCTGATCGAGCAGATGGGCCGGGATGTCGAGGACACCCGAGCCCTGGTGGGCTGAGGTGCTACTATGGCCACGCCTCCGGGCCCTACAGCCCGCGTCTGGCACCGAAAAACCCCTAACAGCAGCCGCTCGCCTCGGCGTAGCGGCCAGACAAGAAGGATCTGCATAACAGCATGGCACTGCTCAAAGAAGAACGAACCGAGATCATCAAGGACAATGCCCGGAGCGAGGGCGACACCGGCTCACCCGAGGTCCAGGTAGCGGTGCTGACGCGTCGGATCACGGAGCTGACCGAACACCTCAAGACCCATCCGAAGGATCACCACTCCAGGCGCGGCCTGCTGTTGCTCGTTGGACGACGACGCCGCCTGCTCGAGTACCTCCGCCGCGAGGATGTCGAGCGCTACCGGAGCCTGATCGCGAAGCTTGGTCTGCGTCGATAAGCGACGGAGAGCAGCAGAACAGCGGACAAAGGAGGCCGGCGCCCACACGATCTCATTGATGTAAGGAGAGGGCCGGCTCGGCGGTCGGTTATCAGTTGCAAGCTCACATCATCGATGTGGTCTTCCAACTGACAATCGACTCACAACCCAGCTAGCCCTTTCCTTGGAAACGAGCCCATCAAGGGCTCCACCGGCTCAAATTGAGCCATGTCTTCCAAGGAGGAAGCTAGATGAACCCGGAACCATTTTCGGTAGAACGCAAGATAGGCGCAGACACCATGCGTCTCGAGAGCGGACGCTTCGCCGGCCAGGCCGGCGGCGCCGTCTTCGCTCAGATGGGCGAGACCTCCGTGCTCGCAACCGCAACATCCTCTGACCCGCGTGGCGACGGTGACTTCTTCCCGTTGACCGTGGACGTCGAGGAGCGCATGTACGCCGCCGGCAAGATCCCCGGTGGTTTCTTCCGTCGTGAAGGTCGCGCCAGCGAGAAGGCGATCCTTCTCTGCCGTCTGATCGACCGTCCGATGCGTCCGGCATTCCCGGATGGATTCAGGCACGAGGTCCACGTCGTCGTCACGATCCTGTCGGTCGACAACGAGGTTCCGCACGACGTCCTGGCCGTGAACGCGGCTTCCGCTGCTCTCGCGTTGTCGGACATGCCCTTCGAGGGTCCGATCGGGTGCGTGCGCATGAGCCACATCGGCGGGGACTGGGTCGCCAACCCGACCTACGAAGAGCAGGACGAGGCAACCATCGAGCTGGTCGTCGCCGGGCGTCGCAACGACGCCGGCGAGGTCGACATCATGATGATCGAGGCGGGCGGTTCCGACCGGCTCTTCGAGCTCGTGGAGGCCGGCGCAACGAGGCCCGACGAGGAACTACTCGCCGAGGGCATCGAAGCGTCCAAGATGTACATCGCCGAATCGATCGACGCGCAGATCGATCTCGTGGGCGACGCGGGCAAGCCGAAGGCCTCCTTCGGGGGACCTGAGACCGACTACCCACTGTTCGTCGACTACACGGACGAGATCTCGCAGCGCGTCCAGGCTGAAGCCGAGGCGGGTCTCAGGGAGGCCATCGCCCTCACGGTCAAGAAGGACCGTCGCTCTCGTATGGCCGCGGTCGAGGCAGAGGTGCAACAGAAGCTGGCCGACGAGTTCCCCGAGGAAGCGCGTTCGATCAAGAACGCGTTCCGCTCGTTCTATAAGAAGCTCGTCCGCAAGCGCGTGCTCGACGAAGGGGTGCGTCTCGACGGCCGTAAGGTCGACGAGGTGCGTCCGATCTGGACCCAGGTCGGGATCCTCCCGAGGGTGCACGGCACCGGACTGTTCACCCGCGGCGAGACCCAGGGGCTGTCGATCACGACGCTCGGGATGCAGCGGATGGAGCAGATGATCGACGACCTCTCGCCTGAAGAGCACAAGCGCTACATGCACAACTACAACTTTCCGCCCTACTCGACCGGTGAAGCCGGTTTCATGCGGGGACCGAAGCGACGTGAGATCGGCCACGGTGCGCTCGCCGAGAAGGCGATCCGGCCGGCCATCCCGTCGCGCGAGGACTTCCCGTACGCGATACGAGTTGTCTCCGAGATCATGAGCTCCAACGGCTCGACCTCGATGGCGGCTGTGTGTGGCTCGTCACTCTCGCTGATGGATGCAGGCGTCCCGCTCCGCGGTGGCAAGCACATCGGTGGAGTTGCGATGGGTTTGATCGCGGATGACGGCAAGTTCCTCCCGCTGACGGACATCCTTGGTGACGAGGATGCGCTCGGCGACATGGACTTCAAGGTCGCAGGAACCGAGGACATGGTCACCGCGATGCAGCTCGACACCAAGATCTCGGGCGTTCCTGCCAAGATTCTGACCGAGGCTCTGCGGGCGGCCAAGGTCGCGCGTCTGCACATCATCGAACAGATGAACAAGTCCCTGAGCGCACCGCGTGATCATCTGGCCGACAACGCTCCGCGCGTCATGTCGATCCAGGTCCCGACCGACAAGATCGGCGAGGTCATCGGTCCCAAGGGCAAGAACATCCAGATGGTTCAGCAGATGACCGGAGCCGAGATCGACATCCGGGACGACGGAACCATCTTCATCGGCTCCGCCGATCAGGAGGGGGCCGAGGAGGCCGCCCGGATGATCGAAGAGACCGTGAACCCTCACCTCCCGGAGGTCGGTGAGCGCATCCTGGGCTCCGTGGTCAACACCACAACCTTCGGAGCATTCGTGAACATCGCCCCGAACCGAGACGGGCTCGTCCACATCTCCAAGCTGGGCGAGGGCCGGATCGACCGGGTCGAGGACGCGGTGAAGGTCGGCGACAGCCTCGAGGTCGAGGTCTCCGAGGTCGATTCCCAGGGCCGTATCAACCTGACCCCGGTCGCGTGGCTCGAGCGCCAGGTGGAGGGCGGCAAGACGATCGAAGAGGCTCGCGAGCAGGCCGTCTCCGGCGGCAAGCGTTCCGGCGGCGACCGCGGGGATCGCGGCGGCGATCGGGGCGGACGCGGAGGCGGCGGCGGACGTGACCGTGACCGCGGGGGTCGAGGCGGCGGCGGCGGTGGTGGCGGCGGAGACCGCGGCCCGCGTCGCGAGCGTGCCCCCCGGGTGGACGGCGAGTGAGCACGCCCGCCGCGATCGGGCAAGCATGAGCGAGTCAGAGCTCACCCCCGTGAGTCGCACGCCCGCCGCGATCGGGCAAGCATGAGCGAGTTCGAGCGAACGACGCTCGACTCAGGCGTAACCATCGTTACCGAGCGGATGAACGAGGTTCGCTCGGTAACAGTGGGCCTGTGGTTCGACGTCGGCGCCCGTGACGAGCCCGAAGAGCTGGCGGGGACGTCGCACTTCCTCGAGCACCTGCTCTTCAAGGGCACCGAGACCCGCTCGGCCAAGGACATCGCCGACGCCTTCGATGCGGTCGGGGGCGACATCAATGCGTTCACCGGTAAGGAGTACACGTGCTACTACTCCCGCGTCCTCGACGACGACCTTCCGATGGCGATGGAGATCCTGTCGGACATGGTTACGAAGTCGATGATCGCCCCCGATGAGTTCGAGTCCGAGCGCAAGGTCATCCTCGAGGAGATCGCGATGCACGAGGATGCTCCCGATGAGCTGGTCCACGATCTGTTCTACCGGAGCATGTGGGATGGCCATCCGCTCGGCCGTCCGGTCCTCGGCTACAACGCGTCGATCGGCGCGGTCACACGCGACCAGGTCGCCGATTACTGGCAGGACCGGTACTCGGCTCCGAACCTGGTCGTCGCCGCGGCCGGACACGTCGACCATGACGACCTCGTCGCGCGGGTCGAGGCCCTGTTCTCTTCGAGTGAAGGACGTCGCAATCTGAGGGGCGGTAACCCTCCCGCGCCGAAGCCCGGCGTTTCCGTTCATCGTCGACCGACCGAACAGGCACACATCGTGCTCGGGACCGAGGGACTGCCGCGGAACCATGAGGATCGCCACGCTCTCGCCGTGCTCGACACGATCCTCGGGGGCGGGATGTCCTCTCGTCTCTTCCAGGAGGTGCGCGAGAAGCGCGGGTTGGCCTACTCGGTGTTCTCGTACCGTTCGCTGTTCGCCGACGCCGGCACATTCGGTGTCTACGCGGGAACGACCCCCCAGAACGCTGAGACCGTCATCGACATCATCCGGGCCGAGATCGACTCGATCCTTACCGACGGCGTGACGCCTGCGGAACTGGAACGCGCCAAAGGACACGTGCGCGGCTCGATCGTGTTGTCTGCGGAGGACCCCGGTAGCAGGATGAACCGTCTTGGCAAGCAGCAGCTGACCACCGGTAAGATCCTCTCGATCGACGAGACGATCGAAAAGTTCAACGCTATCCAGCTAGAGGACATCGAGCGCGTCACGCAGACGGTGCTCGGGTCGAACGCCTTCCGAGTGACGGTCGTCGGTCCGTTCGATGAGGACGCGTTCGACCGCTACGCAGCGTGATCAAGGTCGGTGTCATCGGCGCCGGGGGCCGCATGGGCTCTGCGTCCTGCACCGCGGTCGACGCGGCCGAAGACATGCAACTGGTCGCCCGCGTCGCAGGTAGGGACGCTCTCTCCGACCTGGTGACGGGTGGGGTCGAGGTCGCGATCGAGTTCACGACCCCGGACTCGGTGATGGACAACGTCCGGTTCCTCACCTCCAACGGGGTCCACGCGGTCGTGGGGACGACCGGCCTCGACGATGAGCGTCTGGCAAGGATCGCGTCGTGGGCCGGCGAGTCGGGCTCGAACGTCTTCGTGGCGCCGAACTTCGCCCTGGGCGCGGTGCTGATGATGGTCTTCGCCGCTAAGGCGGCGGCGTACTACGACAACGCCGAGATCGTCGAACGTCATCACGAGAAGAAGCTCGACGCGCCTTCGGGCACGGCGCTCAGGACCGCCGAGCTGATGGCCGAGTCTCACGGCGGTGGCTTCGCAACCACGGGAGTGAGTCCCGGCCCCTCACGCGGCGAGGCGCACCACGGCGTCAGGATCCACTCCCTTCGCCTGCCCGGATCGGTCGCCCACCAGGAGGTCGTCTTCGGCGGGGCCGGCGAGACGTTGTCGATCCGCCACGATTCGCTCGACAGGTCGTCGTTCATGCCGGGGGTCCTCATGGCGGTTCGCAAGGTTCCCGCGCTGCCGGGTCTCACGGTGGGACTGGAAAGACTGCTCGATCTGTGATCCGGACGTCTGTAACCCGATCCTTGTGCGCGGTCCTCGCCGGCGCGGCAGTCTTGTCGACCGCCTGCGTCGCCGACACCAACGTGACCGATTCGGGCAAGGGCTTGCCCAAGGTCACCGTCGAGTTCCCCGAGGAGGTATCCCCGGGCGATGTCGCGACCGCGACCTTCCGGATCACCAACCCTGGTCCCGAGGACATCGTCGGTCTTGCCATCACCTTCGCCCGGGTCGGTAACGACACTCCGATCGTCGATGGGGGGGCCAAGAACCAGAATCCGGCGGTCGAAGGGGTCGACCCCGAGCCCCTGGGCGTAGACCTGGCCGGCGTCGTGTACCGGTTCCCCGGCCTCGAGGAGGGTGAGTCGACGAGCATCTCCTTCGACCTCAGGATCCCCCAGACCACCGGCGTTGTGGCGAACTCCGTGACCGTCGGCGCGGCCGAGGAGCAGGAGCGCCTGATCGGTATCCGTCTCGAAACGACGGTCGGATGACCATCCGGGACCCTCTGTCCGGCGGCGTCATACTGACGGATAGACAGGAAGTCGATGGAGGTGGTTCAGATGGGCTCTAACGCCCGTTTCGGTGAATTGATCACCGCCATGGTGACGCCGTTCGCATCGGACGGGTCCCTTGATCTCGAGGGCGCTCGCTCGCTCGCCCGTTACTTGGCCGATCACGGCTCGGACGGCATCGTCGTCAGCGGGACCACCGGCGAATCGCCGACGCTATCCCGGGACGAGAAGATGGCGCTGTTCGAGGCCGTCCTGGACGCGGTCGGCGAGCGCGCGACGGTGATCGCGGGGACCGGGAGCTACAACACTGCCGAGACGATCGAGTTGACCCGCGCCGCGGGCGGGCTTGGGGTCGACGCCTGTCTGATCGTGACCCCTTACTACTCGAAGCCCCCCCAGAATGGACTGGTCGCGCACTTCACCGCAGTGGCGGACGCGGCGGAGGTTCCGCTCCTCATCTACGACATCCCCGGCAGGACGGGACGACGTGTCGAGCGACCCACGATGGTCGAACTGGCGCGGCACGAAAGGATCGTCGGCGTGAAGGATGCTGTCGGGGACGTCGGCGAGACGGCCAACCTGCGCGCCGATCTGATCGGGGCGGGGCTCGAAAGCTTCGAGATCTATTCGGGCGACGATCCCATGCTCCTTCCTCATCTCGCCGCCGGGGCCGTCGGGATCATCTCGGTGTGCTCTCATCTCGTCGGGCCCCAGATCAAGCAGATCCTGACCGCGTGGCACGACGGCAAGAACGAGGAGGCCCAGCGCATCTACACCGAGTTGCTCCCGCTGTTCTCCGTGATCATGGGCGTCACCGCCAGTCCGATCCCCGTGAAGCATGCGCTCGAGCTGATCGGCCAGAAGGTCGGAGAGCCAAGGCTCCCGCTGGTGCCGGTGACCGACGCTGAGTCGCAGACCATCCGTACAACCCTCGAGGGGGCCGGGCTGCTGTGAGCTCCGATGCCGTGAAGATCATCTTCCTGGGCGGAACCGGGGAGGTGGGCCGGAACATGCTCGCCATCGAGTCGATGGGCGAGATCCTCGTGATCGATTGTGGGCTCTCGTTCCCCACCGAGGAGATGCTCGGCGTCGACCTCGTGCTCCCGGACTTCACGTATCTGAAGGAGCGGCGCGAGATGGTCCGCGGGATCGTACTCACGCACGGGCACGAGGATCACGTCGGCGCCCTGTCGTGGTTCCTGCGCGAGATCGACGTCCCGGTCTATGGAACGCCGCTGACGCTCGGGATCGCGCGGCGGCGGCTGCAGGAGCACGGCGTCAAGTCGAACATGAACACGGTGTCCGCTCCCGGGTCGCAGAAGATCGGATCGTTCGAGTGCCGGTTCGTGGCGATGTCGCACTCGATCCCCGATGCGATGTCGGTGATCATCGAGACACCTCACGGGCGCATCCTCTACACCGGCGATTTCAAGCTCGACGCCAACCCGATCGACGGACGCCACACCGACCTCGAGACCTTGGGCAAGATCGGAGCCGAGGGCGTCGATCTGTTGCTGGGCGACTCCACGAATTCCGAGCGACCCGGGCGCACTCCGTCTGAGAGCATCGTCGGCGACGGACTCCGTGCCATCTTCAAGGACGCGTCGCGCCGGATCGTGCTGGCGTGCTTCGCGTCCAACCTCCACCGGATCCAGCAGGTGGTCGAGATCGCCGAGGAGATGGGGAGGAAGGTGTCCTTCGTCGGCCGCTCGATGGTGGCCAACGTCGAGGTCGGCCGGGAGCTCGGCTACCTCAAGGTGAAGGGCGACACGATCATCGACATCGACTCGCTCGACACGGTCCGTCCCGAGGACTCCGTCGTCGTGTGCACCGGCTCTCAGGGCGAACCTCTGGCGGCTCTGTCGCTGGTCGCCGCGGGGGACCACAAGAAACTGAGGGTCGAGAAGAACGACGTCGTGATCCTCTCCGCCAGTCCGATCCCCGGCAACGAATCCGCGGTCCACCGCGTCCTCAACGGCCTGTACCGGACGGGCGCGGAGGTCTTCCATTCCGGCAACGCGCCGGTGCACGTTTCGGGTCACGGAGCATCCGAAGAACTCGCCGAGCTCATCAGAACGGTCAAGCCGGCCAACTTCGTACCGGTTCACGGCGAATACCGGCACCTCGCCCTCCACTCGCAGATCGCGATACGCAACGGCGTCCCGCCGGACCGGATCAAGATCTGCGAGGACGGCGACGTCATCGAGCTCAAGGACGGTCGCATCAAACGCGGCGACAAGGTTCGCCACGGCATGGTTTTCGTCGACGGCCTCGGGGTCGGAGACGTCGGGCCGGTCGTGTTGCGTGACCGCCAGGTCCTCGCCGGCGACGGCATCCTGATCTGCGTCGTGACGATCGATGCCCAGAACGGCGAGATCCTCGCCGGCCCCGACCTCATCTCCCGTGGGTTCGTATACGAGGACGAGTCCCGGGACTTCCTCGAAGAGGCCGCCGACCGGGTTGCCGACGCCCTCGAGGTGCTCGAGCAGGAGGGGGTCACCGATTGGGCCACGATCAAGAAGAAGTGCCGCCGGACCCTCGGCGAGTACGTCTGGCAGGAGACCCGGCGCCGCCCGATGATCATGCCGATCGTCATGGAGGTGTAGGAGCGGCTTGTTCTTGCCCCTCCTCGGAGCACAAAGCGCTCCTCCGATGACGACCCCTGGAGCCACCCCTCCACTTGTACGGCGAGCTCTGAAACTCGAATATTTCACGATCACCTGGAACGCCGTTGAAGGCATGGTTGCAGTCGGAGCGGGCATCGCCGCGGGGTCGATCGCGCTCGTGGGCTTCGGATTCGATTCGTCGATCGAAGGCTTCGCCGCATCCGTTGTGGTGTGGCAACTCCGTGGCGCCCAGGATGGGGAACGCGAACAGCGGGCTCTGAGGCTCATTGCGGTGACCTTCTTCATCCTCGCCGGATACGTCATCTTCGAGTCGGTGCGTGACCTCGTCACCAACTCCGAGCCAGAGACCTCGACCGTTGGGATTGTCGTCGCGATCGTCTCGTTGATCGTGATGCCGACCCTCGGCTTCGCCAAGAAGCGCTTGGCCGAGCAGATGGGTAGCCAGGTTCTGCGGGCGGATGCTGCTGAGACGTTCCTGTGTTCCTGGCTCTCGCTGATCCTCCTCGTCGGTCTTGCCCTCAACGCGACGGTTGGTTGGTGGTGGGCCGACCCGCTTGCAGCCCTCGGCATCGCCGCGCTCGCGGTCCGTGAAGGCAAAGAGGCCTGGGAGGCAAGAACAACTTGAAATCCTGTTGCTCATGAGGCTTACTGTTACTGTTGTGCATCGCTGGTACGAATTAGGCGAATCCGGCGACGAGACCGTGAGAGTAAGGGGAGCAGGTGGCGACACGCACGCGGCGGAAGCCTTCTTCTTCGGGTGCCCGGCGGAGCCCGGCGCGCTCCACCTCGCGACGACCTCGCTCGACCACGCGGCGTAAGCCGCCCGCCCGGCGCCGGGCGAAGGGGCCGTCCGCGGTTCAGACCGTGAGCCGGGCGTCGGCGTCCGCCGCCCGCTGGGGGATCGTCCACGTCCGCAACGCTCCGGCCGAGGTCTGGGGTCTCCTGATCGCCTTCGGCGGGGTCCTTTCTGGCCTCGGGATCTACGCGGATTCGGCCGGCCCCGCGGGGCGCTCTATCGAATGGATATCCCGTCTCCTCGTCGGGCGCCTGGCCTGGACCGTCCCGGCGCTCCTGGTGGCGGTCGGGGCTGCGGTGCTCATCCCACCGCTGCGCACGCACGCCGCGCGGATCGGGACCGGGTCGCTGCTGTGCGCGTTGTCCCTCGCGGGCATGACTCACATGTGGCAAGGCAACAAGCCCGTGACCGCCTCGCTCGAGAAGCTTCAGGGCCTCGCCGGGGTGCTCGGCGCTCTCGTCGCCAGGCCGCTCTCCGGTCTGATCGGTGGGTGGGCGATGTGGATCGTCCTCGTCCTCATGCTCGGCGTCGGCGTGATGGTTCTCAGCCGGACGTCGGTCGGAGCTCTGGTCGGGGCCGGCCGGGCCACCGGCCTCTGGGTGGTCGGGTTCCTCCGTGGCCTGGCCGACAGGACCGACGCATACGACGACGAGGCCGGCGAAGAGCTCGATGACTACGATGCCCCCGGGTACGAGGTCGAGGTCCCCTACGCCGAGACCTCCGCTCCGGTCCCCGAGCAGCTCTACGACTACGCCGATGAGGTCGGCGCGCCGGTCAAGCGCGCGCCGAGCCCCGCGGTGCCGGGAGCAACGGGTAAGCCCGCCCAGCTCGCGATGCGGATGGGGCACGCCGGCAACTACAAGCTGCCCCCATTGGATCTGCTCCACCTCGGTGGCGGGACACAGGTTTCCGCGCGTTCGATCGAGGCGACCCAGCGCGCGCTCGAGGACACGCTCGCCGAGTTCGGCGTCGATGCGCGCGTGACGGGCTTCACCGCGGGACCTGCGGTGACCCGGTTCGAGATCGAGCTGGGTGCCGGCGTCAAGGTGAACCGAGTCCTCTCCCTCGCGAACGAGATCAAGTATTCGCTCGCGTCGGGCGAGCTGAGGTTCTTGGCCCCCATCCCTGGTCGCTCCGCGATCGGTGTCGAGGTTCCCAACAACCGGACGAACATCGTGACGCTCGGAGACGTCTTGACCTCGAAGAAGGCGATGTCGGATCGTCATCCGCTGGCCGTCGTCCTCGGGATGGATATCGAAGGTCACGCGATGCTGACCAACGTCACGCAGTTCCCCCACCTGCTGATCGCCGGTGCGACGAACTCGGGTAAGTCATCGTGCATCAACTCGATGCTGACCTCGGTTCTGATGCGGGCCCGGCCCGATCAGGTGCGGATGATCCTGATCGACCCCAAGCGCGTCGAGCTCACTCACTTCGCCGGCGTCCCTCACCTCATCACTCCGGTGGTGACGAACCCGAAGAAGGCCGCCAGCGCGCTTCAGTGGGTCGTGCGCGAGATGGAGATGCGCTACGAGATGCTGGCCCAGTTCGGGATGCGCAACCTGGAGTCGTACAACGAAGCCGTCGCGCGCAAGGCGATCGGATCGGACGAGGGGGACAAGCCTCAGCAGTTGCCGTACATCCTAGTGGTTGTCGACGAGCTCTCGGATCTGATGATGGTCGCTCCACGTGACGTCGAGACTGCGATCTGCCGCATCGCCCAGATGGCCCGCGCCGTCGGCATCCACCTCATTATCGCTACTCAGCGTCCTTCGGTCGACGTCGTCACCGGTGTGATCAAAGCGAACGTTCCCTCGAGGCTTGCGTTCGGCGTGGCATCGCAACAGGACTCGCGCGTGATCCTCGATCAGGGCGGCGCCGAGAAGCTGATCGGCAAGGGGGACATGTTGTTCCTCCACGCGTCGGCTCCGAAACCGATCCGCATCCAGGGTGCCTACGTGACTGAGAAGGAGGTCGCCGCGGTCGCCGGCTTCTGCAAGCGCCAGCGTGATCCGGAGTACATCGAAGGCGTTGCGGTCGAGGACCCGAAGTCTTCCGGAGGCATCTACGGCGGCGCCGGTAAGGACGACGAGCTTCTCCAGGAGGCCCTCGGACTTGTGGTTCGTTCGAAGCTCGGATCGACCTCGATGCTCCAGCGCAAGCTCAAGGTCGGGTTCGCTCGTGCCGGTCGTCTCATGGATCTTCTCGAGCAGCGCGGCGTCGTGGGCGGGTCCCAGGGCTCCAAACCGCGTGACGTATTCATGACGATCGAGGAACTCGACGATCTGGACGCTCCGGTCGACGAAGCCGCCCCGGACTACTAGGCCGCACTCGGGCGGCCGAGCGTCCTCCGGAAGGGCAGAAGGACATCCCTATCTATAATGGATGGTCCTGCCCCGTTCCCGGCGGCGCGATGCCGGAAGGGCCTAGGTGACGGAGGGATATGAACGAACCCCAGACCATGGGCGCATACCTCCGTGGTGCGCGGCGTAGACGACGCATCTCGATCGAGCGGGCTTCGGAGGACACAAAGATCCGGGCGGACTTCCTCATGCGGATGGAGTCCGACGAGTTCGACTTCCTCGCGCCCGCGTACGTGCGCGGCTTCCTCAAATCGTACGCGTTGTACCTGAGGGCCGACCCGGATCCACTGCTGCGGGAATTCGAACGTCGTTACGCGGTGACCCGCGTCGATCCGACCGAGTATCTGGTCAGGGAGCGCAAGAAGATGCCGAAGGAACGGAATCCGAGGAGCCGGTGGATCGTTGCGGCATCATCGGCCGCAGCGGTGCTCGTGATCCTCGCCCTTGTCGGGATCTCCCAAGGCGGAGGGAACGATCCGGCCGGCGGCGTCGACGACAACCCCAGCCCTACCGCGAGCGCGACCCCGTCCCCGTCCCTGACCCCGACGCCAGATCCTTCGGAGAGCGTGTCGCCCGGGCCGGATGACGATGGCGAGGTCGTGGTGAACGACGGCCTGCAGGTGAAGCTGGTGGCCGCCCGGGCCGAGTGCTGGGTCGAGGTGAC
>JAENWQ010000239.1 GCA_016649855.1 Actinomycetota bacterium
CAGCGCGGTGTACTCGCCCAGGCTGTGCCCGGCCATGAAATCAACCGGTCGGTCTTCCTCTGGAGCGTCGGTCCACGCGATCATCCCCGCCACGAAGATGGCGGTTTGGGCGACGGAGGTGGGCAAGGGCGCGTTGCCCCGCCTCGATGCGATCTCGACCTTGCGCTTGATGTCGTGACCGACCACCTCGTTCGCGACGTCGAGGAGGGCGTGCTTGTCGGGCAACGCCCCCAGAACATCATTGGCTGGGATCCCCTGACCGGGGAACAGCGCGACGGTTCTACCTTTCACATCAGGTCCTTTCCTTCGAGTGCGCCCCTCAGGTTCATCCGGGCCCGATGAAGCTGGATCCGGATCGACCCCTTGGAGCACTGCGTTATCTCTGCGATCTCTTCGATGCGCATGTCTTCGAGGTAGCGGAGTGCGACCAGCTCGCGCTGCGATTCGGGCAACCTGGCGACGGTCTCCCACACGACCCCCCTCGCCTCCTGGGTGATCGCCTGTGACGCGGGAGAGGGATCTGGATCGATCTCCTCGGGGGGTTCCCCCACCGCGAGGCTCCGGTTCCGCCTCGCTCGATGAGACGAGATCGCGTTGTGCGCGATCCGGAAGAGCCACGCGCGGTAGGTCCCGTCGGCGCGGAACGTATCCGCAGACGAGAGCGCCTTGAAGAAGACGTGCGCAGTGATGTCTTCCGCGGTTGCGTCGTCCGCAGTCTGCGAACGTACGAAGCGGAAGATCTGACACTGGTAGCGACGGTAGAGCTCGGCGAATGCTTCGAGATCGGTCCCAGCGCGTTCCGCCAGGGCTTGATCCTGATCGGTCTTTCCGGCGATTCCCGTATCCATGGACGCGGAAAAACCCCTCCCTCTGTTCTGGACGAATGTCTGCAGCCTCCCCTATCAAGACTCATGGGAGCGCGTGTCGTTACGCGATCCACCAAGATCCGCGAAGAAATATGCGATGTCTCCGAACGGTCGGTCAAGAAATGGGGTGCTCCGCCGGAACGCGCGGTCAAGAAACGGCCAAGTACTCCGAACGCGCGGTCAAGTGGGAACATCTAGGGATGCAGCCCACGATCGCCCCCGAACGGATCGACGAGACCCACGATGACGCGGTCACCGAAGCGGAACGCCCGTGGTTGGTGATCGTCTGGAACGATCCGATCAACCTGATGTCATACGTCACCTACGTCTTGCAGAAGCTCTTCGGCTACTCGCGCGAGAAAGCCACGAAGCTGATGCTGCAGGTTCATAACGAGGGCCGGTCGGTCGTGTCGAGCAGCTCACGTGAGAAAGCCGAACTCGACTGCTACCGCCTCCACTCGTACGGCCTCTGGGCAACGATGACGAAGAGCGACTGATGCCCGACCTTGGCCGCGCAGGCGACGGAACCATCGAGGTTCAACTCGAGGGATACGAGGCGGAGCTCTTGAGGAGACTGTGTGGCGAGATGAGGCTTCTCCTGGAAGCCGACCTTCCCCGCGCCGACCCGGTGACCGACCGCATCTTCCCGAGGGCCTACGAGGACGCCGGCGACGAGGACGCTTACCGGGAACTGGTCGGGACGACCCTCAAGGACTACAAGCTCGAGGCTTTGGACGCGGTCGAAGGTGCGCTCGGGGAAGAAGGCCCGGCGCGGGTGAGCTTGAAGGACGAGGATCGTGATCGGTGGCTCACGTTCCTGACCGACACACGTCTCGCGCTCGGCACTCGTCTCGGGGTCACCGAGGAGACGATGACCCGGGAACCAGACCCCGACTCCCCGGACGCGGTCGCCTTGTCGGTGCTGCACTGGGTCGGCTGGATCCAGGAGCAGATCCTCGAGAAGGCCATGGAGGACGGGTGAACCCCGTGCGTTCGCCGCACGCTACCGAGTAGAGGAGAACCATGAAGAAGCTCAACCGCAACGACGTCGCTCCCGCCTTCGAGCTACAGGACGGTGACGGCAAGACGTGGAAGCTCGAGGACCTCAAGGGCCAGAAGACGATCCTCTACTTCTATCCGGCGGACGACACTCCCGGTTGCACCACCCAGGCGTGTGATTTCCGGGACTCCCAGCACGAGCTGATCGAAGCCGGTTACCAGATCCTCGGCATCTCACCCCAAGATGCCGGCTCCCATCAGAGCTTCGCTCAGAAGTACTCGCTGACCTTCCCGTTGCTCGTCGACGAGGACCACAAGGTCGCGGGGGCCTACGGCACCTGGGGCGAGAAGAACAACTACGGAAAGAAATACATGGGCATCATCCGCTCGACCTTCGTCATCGGCGCCGACGGCCGGCTCGAAAGGGCCATGTACAACGTCCGCGCCAAGGGCCACGTCGCCAAGCTGAAAGCCGAGCTGTTCTCTGAGAAGTAGGTGCTCGACTCGGATAGCGTTCTGATATGCCCTTCTGTCCCTCATGCCACGCTGAGTACCGCGACGGGTTCACCGCCTGTTCTGACTGCAACTTGGAGCTCGTTGACAAACTCCAGGAGATCGCCGCCGCTACCGCTCCTGGGCAAGGGCTTGGCTTGAGTGCAACCCCGGTGCTCACCACCCAGAAGATGATGGAGGCCGACATCGTTCGGGGGATGCTCGAGGCTGGCGGGATCGAGGCCGAGACATGGTCGGTAGGCGTGACTGGTTACGGATCTGGCCTGGAGACGTACCGGGTCATGGTGCGAGCCCAGGACGCCGGCGAAGCCGAAGCACTCCTCAAAGATGTAGTCGAGGAAGGCACCTGAGGTTCGTCCGCGTCTCTTTAGGAGGGTCAGCGCGACTCGGGGGTTCTCGGAGCACGGAACCATGGCCACGCGAAAGCCAGCACCCACCCCGTGATCGCGAGCACCGTTCCCACTCGCGCGAGGTCCCTCACGTGGACGAGTCATCTCCTCCAGGCAACCTTTCGGGGTTCCCCGAGCATTCCTAGTCAGAGAGCATCGGATGACGGAAGAGGCCTTAGGGACGATGATCGCCATAAGGATCGAGCGGCGGGAGCTGATGGCACTCAGCGATAGAGAGGAACGCATAGGCGCTCTCTTCGACCACAGCTACCCGCCTCTCAAGGGATTGGCTTACGTGATGCTGGGCGATGCGGCGGCAGCCGAAGAGGTCGCGCAGGACGCGTTCGTCAAAGCGTTCTCCTTTTGGTCGCGGTTCAAAGACGTCGAACATCCCGAGGCATACCTCAGGAAGATCGTCATCAATCTCTGCCGCTCCCGCATCCGTCGGACCGGGATCGAGCAACGGGTCAACGCGGTCGTGCACCGCGACGCCGAAACAACCGTCGAACCACCTCCAGAGACTTCCCTCGA
>JAENWQ010000179.1 GCA_016649855.1 Actinomycetota bacterium
ACCAACCGTCCCACGTAGCGGATCGCGGCTCTTCCGAACCCGATGGCCCCGCCGCCCTCCATATCGACGACGCGGATGCCCAGCAGTTTCTTCCCGAGGGTCTGACCGGGGTTCCCCTCCAGGTACACGTAATAGGCGAGGCCGAACAGCAGCGCTAGAAGCGCGGGAGCGCCGGTCAGGCTGTAGGAGAGTGTTCCGTCGGTGGAGGTGTAGACATCTTGACCGAAGGCCTTGCCGAGGAGAAACCCAACGACCGCGAGCACGACCACGTCGACCAACAAGGCCATCAAACGCCGGGAGAATCCCGCTCGTGCCCCACCGAGGTCCGTTCCAGATATCTGCCCAGACGTCTGACTCAATCGTCGCTCCCCTCGCTTGGATCAGTGTGCTCAACGTAGCATCGTCGGAGTCGAGAAGGCCTGAAGCAACCTTCGACGGCGCGGCTGGGGCTTCGTCGGGCCGACCACCGCCTACGCGTTCATGGAAGCGATGGGACTGGTAAACGACCATCTCACCGGGTGCGACGCGCGCGACGCCGTCGCGCGCGTCGCACCCGGTTCCGAAGGCCTACTTCTTGATCTTGATCTTCGTCGTGAACTTGGCGATCGCCGCAGAATCCTGACTGATGATCTGAGACTTCACCTTGTAGGTGTCGGGCTTCTTCGGGTTCGTGACAAGGGCCACGCCCGACTCCGACTTGTCGTTGATCGTGAGATCGACGATCAGGGGGTTGCAGGTTTGGTCGCTGGGGGTGGGGGCTCCTTCGATGTGCCACCCGGACTTCTTGCTTCCGGTTACCAGGAGACGCACCCGGTTGAGGGGCTCGAGATCGAGCAACCACACGGCGTGGACTCCGGCATCGAGCTCCTCGTCGCTACGGGCCCGCTCGTAGATGGTCGCGGGGATCGAAACGGGAGCGGTCGGGAGACCCTCGCCGGCAGGGTTGCAGCCGGGACCGCCCTCGATGGTCACCGTTCCGGTGCCGATCACCTCGTCGTCCGGGACCTTGGCGTCCGAGGCGACTTTGTAGCCCTTGGGGAAGTCCATCATGAAGTTGCCGATCTCTTCGTCGTCGGCGTCGAACTCGAGATGGATGTCGAGCGCCGGGTTCCCCTCCACCTTCTTGTCCGAGACTTTGAGGCTGAATTGGGGCGAGAAGTCCGCGAATGCGGTCCCCGCAAGGGCGACGACCGCAACGAGTGCGACTCCGAGCGCGTTCCTTAGCTTTCTCACGGTTATCTAGCACCTCCTGGGAGAGTGGTTCTCTGGTGTGGTGGGAGACGTTCGCCCTTCGGCTTGCTTCTCCTGCTCGCGCGAGGGGGTCGAGATGACATCGGGATCGACCGCCGAGTACATGGCGCTGTAGGCAGTCTCCGAGCTTCAAGCCGGTCACCCAACCGCCCGGACCAGGGCTCCGCCCGCGCTGTAGAGTTCGGACGACGTAACCGCGAGGAGGGCGCGAAGACGATGCAGACACCCAGACTGGCGTTGTCGTCGCCAACATCGCCGTAAAGGTGGTCGTTGTCGGTGCCGCCGTAACGGCATCGACACCCTCAACGCCGGGTTCGGTATCGGCGGCGCGACCCCCCCCGACACCCTCTACGGCGGCAACGGCAATGACACCCTCAACGGCGGGGCTTTCGGCGACAAACTCGACGGCGGCGCCGGTAACGACACGCTCAAAGGGAACGGCGCGTGGGACAAACTTTACGGCGGCCCCGGCAAGGACACGCTCTACGGTAGCGACGGCAACGACACCCTCTACGGCGACGCTGACAACGACACCCTTTACGGCGGCGACGACAATGACTACCTCAACGGGGGCAACGGAGGCACCAACAACGATTACTGCAACGGTGGCGGTCCGCCCACCGGCGACACCGGCACACTCTGCGAGTTCAGCATCAACATCCCCTGACCAGCGCCTGGGGGGGATCAGGCTTGGTCGGTGTCCTGGGGTGACAGACCTACGGCCGCGGCGGCCGCGGCGAACTGGGCCTCTCGTTCTGCGATGAAACGGTCTCGGATCTCTTGAAGACTCGGCTCCTGCTCGAGGAGCGCTCGGAAGTCCTCGCGCGACAGGCTGTAGACCTCCAAGGGGGTCGCTGCCCGGACGGTCGCCGTGCGCGGCTGCTCGGTCAGGAGCGCGAACTCGCCGAAGTAGTCACCGTCCTTCAGGGTGTTGACCCTCTTCTCCGCTCGACCGTCCTGCACGAAGACATCCGCCGTGCCGCCCGCCATCATGTAGAATTTCTCACCGACATCGCCCTGGGTGACGATGTCTTCGCCCTCTCCGTACCGCTCGAGCACCAACTGTTCCGCGATCCGTGTCATCGTCTCGGCACTCAGTCCCGCGAGTAGAGGCACGTTGTGCAGTCGCTGCGCCTGCATGCCGGCTGTGACACGACCGGCCGTCGAAGTTCCCGTCTGCTCCTCGTAGAGCTGCTGGTAGAGACCGCCCGACTTCACCAGTTCCTCGTGGGGACCCTGCTCTATCAGCTTGCCCTGATCGAAGACGAAGATGAGGTCGGCCATCGCCGCGATCGCGAGTCGGTGAGTGATGCTGATCGTGGTCCGTCCCTTGACGAGGTCCTTAAGGGTGTCGAGGATGTCGGCCTCGGTGCGGGCATCGAGCGCGCTGGTCGCCTCATCGAGGACCAAGATCCGAGGGTCGCGGAGGATCGCTCGAGCGATCGCGAGTCTCTGTCTCTGCCCTCCGCTCATCCGCGACCCGCGTTCACCTAGGACGGTGTCGAAGCCGGCGGGCTGGGCTTGGATGAAGGTATCCAGTTGCGCGGCGCGTGCGGCGGCCTCGATCTCCTCGTCCGTGGCATCGAGCCGGCCGATCGCGATGTTGTCGCGCACCGTGCTGTTGAAGATGAACGTGTCCTGGAACACGATCCCGATCTGGCCGCGCAGCGACTGCAACGAAACGTCCCGCAGATCCTGCCCGTCCATCAACACGCTGCCCTCGCTCGGATCCCAGAATCGCAGCAAGAGGTTGACGATGGTGCTCTTGCCGGACCCCGACGGTCCGACGAGGGCGACGTTCTTCCCTGCAGGGATCACGAGATCGACATCCCGCAGGATGGGCCGGTCCTCGTCGTAGCTGAAGTTCACGTTATCGACCCTGATGTCCTGGCTAACCGGCGGGAGAGGCTTCGCGTCGGGCTTGTCCTCGATCTCCACCGGCTCGTCGAGGATCTCGTTGACGCGCTGAATCGACCCGGCCGCCATCTGTAGTGACTGGCCGACGTCGGCAAGGAGTCCCATGGGCACGAACACGGCCGGCAGAAGAAGCAACAACGTGACCATCTTGCCGGGATCGTCCATCGTCCCGTTGATGACGAGGATGCTGCCGGCACCGAGAACCAGCAACTGAGCAATCGAGACGGACAGGTTGATCGATCCCTCGAAGAGCTGACCGATGAGGGAGAGTCGTAGAGCCGCGCGGAGGGAGTTGGCGAGACGGCCCCGGTACATGGTTACGGAGCGATCCTCGAGGCCGTAGGCCTTGACCTCGGCTTGTGCCGAAAGGGTCTCCTGCGCGACAGCGTTTGCCTCGCCCGGCGAGTTCCTGCATCTCGAAGGATGCGCTTCCGATCTTCGACCCCAACAGTCGATGGGCGACCAGGAAGGCGGGCACGATGATGAGGACGAGTGCGCCGACCAGGGGACTCTGGAGGAGCGCGGTGATCGCCGCAAGAGCAGATGTCATCGCCATGAAGACGCCCTGACCGAAGACCTGCACCATCGAGTCCTCGAGCGAGTCGAGGTCCCCGGTCAAGCGAGAGGTCACGTCTCCCAAACGCGCCTTGCCGTAGAAACGATGGGGGAGTCGCTGAAGGTGCCGGAACATCTTCTCTCTGAGATCCATGCCGATCCGCTTGAAGATCGACTCTTGGACGTAGGCGCGGCGGAGACTGAGCCCGGCGTCGAGGAGATACGCGACCAGGAGCACGAGGACGATCATCACGACCCGCCCGGTGGTGAGCTCAGGTACGACCGCCCCGCAGAAGCCCTTGGCTTTCGGAGCCCCGGGCTGACCGGTTCGACTCAACGCCCCGATCACGCAACCGCTGACGAGAGGAACGGCGATCGAGATGACCACGCTTATCGTCAGGAGGAAGAGGACTTCGAAGTACTGCACCCTATAAGGCTTGATCAAAGGGATCAGGTACTTGAGCGACGATCGTGCGCTCTCGCCGCCCCCCCCGATGCCGCCGAAGAGGTCGCTGAGCCACTGCTCCTCCAACTAGGCGAGTGGTTGCTGGTAGACCACGACCGCCGCTTCGTCTCTCTTGTCCGGCTTGTAGCCGGCGAGGAAGCGGCCGAGCGCTCCTTGCTCTGAGATCTTGGCGAGGAAAGCAACGAACGATGTGGACACGTTCTCGCGCGCCAGCGGACCGACCGCGCCGGCATCCTTGCCGAACAAGCCCATGACCGTTATCGGACGTCCTGCCTCGAACTCCGCCTTGATCCACTCACTCGCCTCCAGGGCGGATGGGCCGGTCTGCGTGTGCTCGGCCACCACGCCGGCGATGCCGTCGACGATGGGGCCGGCGGCGAGTGCGTTGGGTCCGAACCACCGCTCCACCAAAGCCGGAGTGAGGGTCCGGGCGACCGGCTCGCCGGTGCCTTCGGGGAAGACGGTGCGGACGATCCCTCCTCCACCTACTCCGCCGCCGCTGCCGCTGAAGGCACCCGCGACGGGGTCGACGAGATAGATGTCGATGGGAGGTCCGCCCTTCTCCGCCGGTTGCAGCAGGTCTTCGAGGGCTGCGACCGTGCTCTCCGCTGCGATCAGCTCGGCCGGAGCGCAACGGATCGCGTTCGACCCCTCCGGAGCGTGAACTATCACGCGCTTCCCGGCGAAGGTCTTCCAGGTGATTGCGGCCGCTCCCATTCTTGGGGATCTGGATATTGAGAGCTTCGGTGGGAATTCCACGGTCAGTGCGGCTTCGCAACGGATTTCGCCTACTCCTCAGACGACTAGGTCACGCAGTGCAAGGGTGACAGCTCGGCCGATCGGATCTATTCCGATCCGCTGGATTCCTGCTGATTTGTCATCACGCCCAGGTCACTTCGATGAAGGGAACGCAAACGCATATCACTTGACACCTTCGGTCCGAAAGGGCGATCGGCCCCCGAAGACCGGGAATTGACGTTGGAGTCATCGAGTGGGATGCGGAGTCTGATCTCGACCTGCCAGCCCTGGACGCGGACC
>JAENWQ010000211.1 GCA_016649855.1 Actinomycetota bacterium
CGTCAGATGTGTATAAGAGACAGGGCGCGAGCCTCGGAGCCGGGGGCCTGCTGCTTGCGGCTTCGGCTCCCACGATCCCCTGGGCGCTCGCGGGGTTCGTGTGTGCCGGACTGGGGATCTCGGTCGTTGCGCCGACCCTGTTCGGACTGGGGGGCCGCTCGGCCTCGGAGGAACAACGAGGCAGTGCGGTGGGGACCGTCACGACCGTTGCCTACCTCGGCTTCTTGCTCGGTCCCCCCATCGTGGGCTGGATCTCCGGGGCCTCATCTCTGAGGTTCGGGCTGGGTTTCCTCGCGGTCGTCAGCCTGATCCTTGCGGGCTTGAGCGGTCTCGTCCGCAAGGCCACCCCGGGGGTCTGAGCGCGATGATCGACCCGAGGAGCCGCATCTATCGTGAACCCTCGTTGACTGCAGACTCCGGCTGCCAGTTACGCCGAGGATCCGGATCGGGATTCGTCGCCATCTGGATCTTTGTGTCGTCCTGCTCGAAGGTCATCCTGTCCACGACCTCGACGACCCCCGGCGTACGGCCAGCGAGCTCGACGGCGAGCTTGTGCGTGCTCTTGCGGTCGGCGACACCTTTGATGGTCGCCACGCCGTCGTCGACTTCGACTTCGAGACCGTCGATGGTCTCCTTCCCTAGGAGCGTGATCGCCTCGATCACGTCGGCGGTGATCTGGGCGTCGTCTTTGGCCATCGCCTTGACGAGATCGGCGCGTGACACGATCCCGAGCAAGTAGTCCTGGTCGTCGACCACAGGTAGCCGCTTCACGCCCTTGCGTTCCATGATCGACGCGGCCTTCCAAATGCTCGTCTCGGGCGAGACCTGTATCACGAGCGAGGTCATCACCTCCGCGACGGTCTTGCCGTGCTCGTGGCTGCGAGGCTTGGCGCGTCCCATCACCGACAAGATGTCGAGGATCGAAGCACCGCGGTCCACCGGCACCGGGGGCATAACCGCGTGGATGAGGTCAGACTCCGACACGATGCCGACCACCTTCCCGCCCTCCACCACGGGCGCCCCGCTGATGCGGTTGCGGGCAAGCCTCTGGGCGGCCTCGTGGACGGTGTCGGTCGGATACAGCATGACGACCAGGTGGGTCATGACATCCTGGACCTTGACGTCAGACATCTTCGTCTCCTCTCCTTCTTCTTTCTTCTTTCGTTGTCGCGGGATCAGCGTCGCAACGCATGCCTTCCCGCGGTAGGGCCGTACGGACCTACTTGGGCGGGCCGGTGGTCAGTCCGGAAGGAAAGTCCCAGAAGGCGCCGGCCGGGGGTTGTGCACCGCGAGGCGTCTCTTAGCGTAGGGATGGTTCGTGAACTGCTGGCTGACGGTCATGCAGATAGCGGGCCGGATGGCCCTTGCCGGCCACCTCGTTTGCGAGCAACATGACTGGTACAGGGAGGTGGTTGTTATGCGCGCAGTCGTGTACCACGGGCCGGGCAAGAAGGAATGGGAGGAGGTTCCCAAACCGACCATCCTCGAGGACGGCGACGTGATCGTGCGTGTTGATGCCGTAACGATCTGCGGGACTGATCTACACATCCTCAAGGGCGATGTGCCGGCGGTAACCGATGGTCGAGTGCTCGGCCACGAAGCGGTCGGGACGATCGAAGAGGCGGGTCCCGGTGTAAAGGTTCTCAAACCGGGCGACCGTGTGCTCGTCTCGTGCATCAGCGCGTGCGGGCGATGCCGGTTCTGCCGCGAGGGCCGCTACGGTCTCTGTGTCGGGGGAGGCGGCTGGATCCTCGGTCACAAGATCGACGGCACCCAGGCCGAGTATGTGCGAGTTCCGTTCGCCGAGACCTCCACGTATCTCATCCCATCCGGCGTTTCCGATGAGAGCGTGCTCATGCTCGCCGATATCGGCCCCACGGGTTACGAGGTCGGCGTCTTGAACGGCGGCGTCCAGCCCGGAGATGTGGTCGCCGTTGTCGGGGCGGGGCCGATCGGTCTGTCGGCGATGTTGACCTCAAAGCTGTACTCGCCGAGTCATATCGTCGCGATCGACGTCGCCGATGCGAGGCTGGAAGCAGCAAAGCTCTTCGGGGCTACCGCAACCATCAACAACTCGCGCGAGGATGCCGTCGCGGCGGTCAAGGAGTTGACCGGCGGTCTCGGGGCCGATGTGGCGATCGAGGCGGTGGGCATCCCCGAAACGTTCGAGCTCTGCGCCGAGTTGATTCGGTCGGGTGGTCGTGTAGCGAACATAGGCGTTCACGGCAAGCCTGCAACGCTTCACCTCGAGGACCTGTGGATCAAAGGCGTGACGATCAAGACCGGCCTCGTGGATACCTACTCCACTGCGACCCTTCTGAAGTTGGTCGCGTCTGGGCAGCTCAAGGTGGATGAGCTCATCACCCATCGCTTCTCGCTGAACCAGTTCATGGAGGCGTACGACATCTTCGCTCGTGCGGCAGATACCGGAGCGCTGAAGGTCGTGCTCACGAGGTCCTAGATCCAGTTGCCAAGCAAGACGCCTCGTTGGGTTCGCGTAGGCGCCGACGCGAACACGGTCAAGCGAGTCTTCGGCGAGGAGAAGAACGGAGTGACGGTGCCCGCCCCGCACAACGAGCTCGCCGACCAGGTGGTCGCAGCACTCGGTTCGGATCCCCAGCGCGGGCTGGACGAGGCCGAGGCGCGCGTCCGTCTCCAGCGCCAAGGGCCGAACGAGTTGCGAGGCCTGCCGCAGCAGCCCCGTTGGCGCAAGTTCCTCGCTGAGTTCGCGGATCCGCTCGTGGTTCTCCTGCTCGCCGCCGTTGTGATCTCCCTCGCGGTGTGGTTGATCGAGGGAGCGAAGGGTGTCCCGTTCGAGACGATCGCGATCGTGACGATCGTGCTCCTCAACGCGGTTCTCGGTTACTTCCAAGGCGAGAAGGCCGAGGCTGCCGTGGCGGCGCTCAAGCGGATGACCACGACGACGGTCGCCGTGGTGCGCAGTGGCCGACAGCGCCGCATCCCGTCCACCGAGCTTGTCACGGGCGACATCGTCCTGCTCGAGGAAGGCGACGCGATCTCGGCAGACGCCCGACTGCTCGATGTCACCTCGCTACAGGTCGCCGAGGCCTCCCTTACAGGCGAGAGCCACCCGGTGACCAAAGAGGTGTCACCCGTTGCCGAGGATGCTGTGCTCGGCGACCGGACGGACATGGTCTTCGAAGGAACGAGCGTCAGCTTCGGGCGTGGCCGGGCGATCGTCGTTGCTACCGGCATGGACACGGAGATGGGCCACATCGCCGGGATGATCCAGCGGGCCCCGGCGCAAACCACTCCGCTCCAGATCGAGATCGATCGGGTCGGGCGCCTGCTGGGGGTTGCGGTGCTCGTGATCGCAGTCATCGTGATCTGCACCATCCTGCTGACATCCGATGTCTCCGGCACGGAGGACTTCGTCGATGTCATGTTGCTGGGAGTCTCATTGGCTGTCGCCGCCGTGCCGGAGGGCCTTGCCACGGTGCTGACCGTCGTATTGGCGCTGGGGGTGCAGCGCATGGCGGGGCGTAACGCCATCGTCAAGAAGCTGGCAGCGGTAGAGACGCTGGGTTCCGCCACCGTCATCTGCACCGACAAGACGGGGACCCTGACCAAGAACGAGATGACCGTGCGCACCGTCGTGAGCGCAAGTGGAAGGGCTGAACTCACGGGTGCCGGCTACGACCCCGCCGGGGACATCCTGCTGAACGGAAAGCCACTCGGCGACGGCGACCTGCGCTTTGAGGTGCGCCGGGCCCTCGCAGCGGCCACGCTCGCGAACAACGCTCAGCTATCACATGAGAACGGGACTTGGAACGTGATGGGTGATCCGACCGAGGGCGCGCTCCTGGTGGCGGCGCGAAAGGCGGGCATCGACGCGGATTACATCGACGAACGCTTCAAGAGGGTCGGCGAGGTGCCGTTCTCGTCCGAGCGCAAGCTCATGAGCACGGTTCAGACCGACTCGGAGAACCCGCACCTCGTCAACGTCTTGGTCAAGGGAGCACCCGACGTACTTCTGGCACGCTGTACCCACGAGTTGGTCGGCTCGGAAGAGGTTCCGCTTGACGAGACCCGGCGAGCGGCCATCCTCGCCACCGTCGACGAGCTCGCCGCCGAAGCGTTGCGTACGTTGGGCATCGCCGGCCGACCGCTGGCGCGAGATTCATATTCCGGGGCCGATGAGGGCCTCGAGCGCAA
>JAENWQ010000204.1 GCA_016649855.1 Actinomycetota bacterium
GCCAGGAGGAAGAGACTCGATCCCGGGATCAGGGTTCTGTCGAGGTCGAAGAAGGCAGCTCTTTGGATGGTGGCGTGCACCTCGTCACTCATCCCATCCCCTCCATTCGGTGAGCTCTTCGGCGGGCGTCTTGCGCGGAGCCCCTGGCTTGAATCCTTCCGGCGGGAAGCCGACGGAGATGTATCCAGCGACGAGCTCGTGGTCGCCCAGTTCGAGGAAGTCGTGGCATTCCTTGATGTGCGCGGCGGGTCCCGTTCTGAGCATCGCGGCGAGGCCCATCTCGTGCGCGGCGAGGAGGGCGTTCTGCATGGCGGCCCCGACCGCGTAGTGCTCCTCGACCTCGATCACTTTGGGGAGGTGACCCTTGGGTCTCTCGATGACGACGATGATGACCGGCGCGCGCAACGCCTTCTCCTTGGGCCCGGCCGGGTCCTTGCCCTCTCGCTCGGCGCCCGTGGCCCACGCGTCCCCGAACTCCTCCAGGGCAGACCCGGACAGGACGACGAAGCGCCACGGCTCCGTAAGGTGGTGATTCGGCGCGGCAACCGCGGCGCGGATCAGCTTGAGGATCACGTCCTTGTCGGGACGTTCTCCGGTCGTCTTGCCGACCGAGCGCCGGGTCATGATCGCGTCGTACGTTTCCATAACCTGAGGATAAGCGGCATCGGCGTAGGGGGTGCCTTCGAGATGGAATGATGAGCCCATGCTCGTTGGATCGATGAACTTCCCAGGCCGTTCGGTGATCAAGGAGATCCACCGGGTTCACGAAGACGGCTTCGACTTCCTCGACCTGACCCTCGAACCGCCGGCAGCGTGGCTTCCGGACGGCAAGGAGGTCGGCCGGTTGCTGGGGGATCTCGGCCTCTCCGCGGTCGGACACACCGCCTACTACCTCCCGATCGCGTCGAGCTTCCCGGAACTGAAGGAGCAGGCGAGGGATCTCTACCGGCGGGGACTCGATTGCTTCGCCGACGCGGGCGTCGAGCTCGTCAACGTCCATCCCGACCAGCGGGTCCCGATGCACCCGATAGAGAAGGTGAGGGCCCGTAACGCGGAGGCCATCGCTCAACTGGCCGAGGATGCCGCGGGCCGGGGGATCAGGCTGATGGTCGAGAACCTCGATCGCTTGTTCGCCGACGTCGATGACCTGGCCCCCGTTCTCGACGCCTTCCCCGACCTCGGGTTCCATCTCGACATCGGACACGCCAACCTGCGCACCGGCCTCAAGCAGCCCAACCGAACCGCCTCCCTGCTCGAGGCGTTCGGCGACCGGCTCGCGCACGTCCACGTGTCCGACAACCGCGGCGGTACCGAAGATCTCCATCTACCCCTCGGGGCGGGGAGCGTCGACTGGAAGGGTTCGATCCGGCTCCTCAAGCAGCACGGTTACGACGGGACCGTCACCCTCGAGGTGTTCTCCCGGGAGCGCGAGCATCTCCTGACTTCCCGGCGTCTGTGGCTCGAATGGTGGAGCTCGGTCTCAGCGTAGTGCACCAGATACCGTGAGTAACCGGGCATCGCCCCTAGGATTCGAAGCATGTCCCGCATCACCCGGCTGCTGCATCCAGACGAATATCCCGTCGTAGAGACCGGCGTGCACCGCTCCGCCTTGATCGGGCCGCTGCTGACCACGGCTGTCGTGATCACCATCGCGGCGGTGCTGGGGTTCGTGTTCTCGCCCGACCGGGGGGACGACCTCGTCGATGTGGCCCTGGGGATCGCCGCAGCGATGGCCGCGCTTCGCCTCGCGTGGAAGGTCGTGTCCCTTCGCAGGAAGACGATCGTGCTGACCGACCACCGCATCCTCGTCGTTACCGGGATGGTCGCCCGGCAGGTGGTGTCGATCCCGTTCGGACGGGTCGGCGACATCTCCTACCGCAGGCCCCTGATGGGACGCGTGCTGGGCTACGGGGAGATCGAGATGACCGGCGTGGGCCCCCGCCTCGACCACCGCCCGCTGCTCAGGATCGAGCGCCTCCCGGAACCGGATCACTTCTATCGGACCCTCGCCTCGCTGATCGCCTCCAGACGCCCGTCGGATCCCGAAGCCGACGCCGCCGAGCTCCTCGTCCCGTTCGACGAGGCGGACACGGGACCCATCCCTCGCGTAGTCGTTTAGGACCCAGAGCGCCGCTAAGTATTTTGCGCAATCTCGTTCTCCAGGGGTCCGATCCGGCATAGGTTCCGGCTCTGGGACGTTCGCCTCCCAGCCCAACTCCAATGCCGGAGGTTTTGATGCGCCGTTTGATGGCAGTTGTCGTTACCGCACTTCTAGGTGCATCCCTGTTCGTCGTCGCCGCACCGGGCCCGGCGTTGGGGGCCAAGGCCCCACTCACGTGCAAGACCAAGAAGGTCGACGGCAAGTCGTTCAGGTTCTGTAAGGGCGTCACGATCCCGAAGATCAAGTCGGCCGACGGCACGGTCCTGCTGGACGCCGACGTGACGCTTCCCGGGAAGAGCAAGAAGCCCCTCGGGTTGATCGTGATGCTTCACGGTCTCGGCGCCTCCAAGAGCTCCTACGAGCTTGACCTCGACGGCGATACCCCCGAGCCGATCGAAGGCACCGGTGGCAAGTACCACTACAACAACTACTGGTTCGCTTCGAAGGGCTTCGCGGTGCTCAACTACACCGCGAGGGGATTCCACGAGGATGCTTGTCTCGACGATTCGGTTGAGTCCACGGACGGGGATCTTGAACTCTATGGGCCCAGCCCCGCTTGCGCCCCTCAGCTCGACAGCATCGATCACGAGATCAAAGACACGCAGTACCTCATCGGGAGACTCGTCGACGGGACGCTTCTGAGCGACAAGTCCGTGGAGATAAACCCCTCTCGCGTCGGCGTCACCGGGGGTTCTTACGGGGGCGGCCACACCTGGCTGTTGTCGAGAAGGAACACGTTCAAGTCACCGAAGGGCACCAAGATCAAGATCGCGGCGGGCGTTCCGATCATCGGATGGACCGACCTCGTGAACGCGCTGATGCCCAACGGGAAGGCGCGCGACGACTTCATCCCGGAGCCCGACGTGGAACAGCGCGCGGCCGAGACACCGGGCGTGCTCAAGGCTTCCTTCATCGCCGGTTTCTACCTGAGCATGAAACAGGCGTCCGCCGAGGGTGAGCTTCCGGACTACATCGACACGTGGAAGTCGAGGTTCGATGAGGGCCCGCCGTACGATGATCCCGTTTCGGTGGATGCGATGAACAAACTGCTCTCGAAGCGTTCGGCCTATTACGTCGAGAAGAAGGGCGCTTTCGATACGCCGTTGTTGGTCATCCAGGGATTCACCGACACGATCTTTCCGGCGGTCGAGGCCGTGCGGATGTACAACCGGCTGACCGAAGACGACCCCGGCTACCCGATCAGTATGTACATCGGCGACCTCGGTCATCCGATCGCTCAGAACAAGGCCGCAGAGGTGGCCTACATGAACGACATGATCACCAAGTGGTTCAACTACTACCTCAAGAACAAAGGGCAGGAGCCCGCGCATGAGGTTGAAGCACGCACCCAGGATTGTTACGCGACCGGCCCGGGCGACGTCGGCTCCCTCTACCGGGGCTCCTCCTGGGAGGACGTCATCGGCGCACCGGACGAGGTCATCAACTCACCTTCGAGCGGTGAGCTGCAGGTCGATGTGTCCGATCCGCACGCCGGCACGCTGAACCCGATCCAACTAGAGGGTGTGGCGAGCTGCCCGACCACGGACACGGCGGTGGCCGGCGGCAACGTCGCGATCGATTCAGAGCCACTCACCGAGGCCTTCGAGATGCTCGGGCTTCCGCAGGTGGCCTTCGATGCAGTTCCTAGCGAGGGTGACATGTACGTGGCCATGCATCTGTGGGACGTCGATCCCGAAACGGAAATGCAGATCCTGGTCACGCGCGGCGTTTACCAGCTGGGCGGGAGCGGATTGCCTCAGGATGAGGTGTCGACCCAGCTATTCGGGAACGGTTGGACGTTCCCGAGCGGTCACGTGATCCGTCTCGAGCTCACGGCCAATGACGCGCCCACGTTCCTTGCGCCGGGCAGCGATACCGGAACCATCGATATCTCGAACGTCATGCTCTCGGTCCCGCGTCCGAACGGAGAGCCGGTAGCGACCACGGCCCTTCCCGCCCGGGTGCTACGGAAGATCGGGCGGGTCACGGTCGACTTCTAAGTAACCTGGGGCCATGACCAGCGGCGCTATCTCTGCTCTCTTGGCCGTGCTGTTCCTCGGCTACGCCGAGGGGCTCAGGCGCTTCTATCCCTCGAAGCAGACGTGGTTGCGGATCAGGAGTCGTCACGGTCGCCGCGCGGCCCGCGCGATGAGGGAGCGGTTCGAGGCCTTCGCCGGCAGCGGGATCGCTCCGAAGCTGGGCTTCCTGCTCCTCGGTCTCGTCGGGCTCTGGATCGCGGCCGCCCCCGCGCTCGACAAGCGCTGGTACGAGGTCGCGTTCGATGCCCTGCCGTAC
>JAENWQ010000280.1 GCA_016649855.1 Actinomycetota bacterium
ATCCTGGCGTCCATCTCCGTTAGGGCAGCTGCAAGACGACGGAGATTGTCATCATCACCCGCGGGACAGATGTCGAGATCGAACGTCGCGTACGGCGAGGCGTGGTAGATCGCGGCAACGCCGCCGACGACTATGAATTCGGCTCCCCGCGTTTTCGTGGGATGACCCCACCACGCCCGGCGAGCTCATGATGGCACTCCGGGACACCACAGCAAAGCTCGTGCCGCGAAGTTGTCAGCGTTGACGAAGCCGTAGGCGATCCTCTTCAGCACCCCGCGCTTGTTGTTCGTGCCCCTCGAGCCGGGCCGTCGACCGGCAGGTCCTTAACCCTGACGCGCCGGGTCTCGTGCACCTTGGTCGTTTTGAACCCACACCACGGACAGCGCACGACCAATCGCAGATCGCGGATCACGACCTCGACGCGCTCGGGATCCCGTTCCTCGGCGCTCATCACGCCATGAGCCGTAGGCTCGGTCGTAGAAGGGCCGAAGCTCCGCTACGACCAGGAACGGCCGGCTCGAGTGCTACCCGGTGGTGTGGTCGGGGTCGGTCTCGTTGGCCTCGTGCTCGAGCTCCAGAGCCCTTTCGCGTTCTCGTTCGGCCTCCTCGGCATGACGCCGAGCGGCGACCTCGGCCTCGCCTGCTCGCTGCGCGGCGGTCTGCGCCTCCTGTCGATGCTCGGCCGCCAGCTCTCGGTTCTGCTCGAGCCTTCTCTCCTTGCCTCGAGTCATCCAGTAGATAGCCGCCCCTATAACGAGCACCGCTACCACGATCAACACGACCAACAAGGTCCCGTCCATGAGAATCCTCCCTTTTCCGTCTTCTCTGTTGCTTACCCAGTGGGGGTGTGTTCAGACAGGAAGCCCTAGCGCTGACAGGGTCTGACTTATCCGAAGGAATGGCGGCGGCGTCGGGAGGACTCAGTCGGCGTCTTCGAGTTAGCCGTCCCCCTCGTGGGACAGATCGTGGCGAAGGTGGGTCCAAGTTGTACGTAACCAGCTCGTCCCCCTCCCAGACGGCACCGAGCGCTACGGCGAGATCGATGTCGTTTAGACGCTCGGCGGTTTAATCGCTACCGAGCATGGAGGGGCTCCATCTTTCTCAGCCGGATTTTCCCCAGCTGATCACGGTGTCCATCCCACGATTTCGCGGGGCCTCCTTTGCTTACGAAGTCCCTAAGATAAGGAACCCCGCCAAATCTTTGCTCAGGACTCGGACTCTGGCGCGAACCTGGGCAGCCCGAGGAGTCGTTCGGCTCGGTTAGCGGTCGGGATCCTTCTTCGACTTGGCGTTCTCTGCGAGATCCCTTTCCTCCAGTTCCCGGAAGAGACGGATAGTGGGCAGGTCCTTGTCTCTGTAGAGGGCTTCCTTGGAGCTCAGGATGTCGGATCTGGACGCTACTGCGATCTTCAGACCGCGAAGCTCCACCTCGATAGCGTCGCGGCTGAGGTCGGCAAATCCATTTGCGCCGGCGGGGCTGTGGATGAGGTCCAGCGCGCCCCACCTCGTCTCGAGGTTGAGGACGGGGACCGCCAGCAGAATCTGTGGGCTGAAGTCGATTCGAATGGGCTCAGGCTCGTCGGTGAATCGCATCCTGGCGTCCATCTCCGTTAGGGCAGCTGCAAGACGACGGAGATTGTCATCATCACCCGCGGGACAGATGTCGAGATCGAACGTCGCGTACGGCGAGGCGTGGTAGATCGCGGCAACGCCGCCGACGACTATGAATTCG
>JAENWQ010000090.1 GCA_016649855.1 Actinomycetota bacterium
AGGGATCGCTGGATCCACGTTGCGGAAGTGGACGTGTGCTGGCCGGGATTGAAGGTGATCGTCGAAGCCGACGGATTCGAATTCCACGGCTCGAAGGCCGCGTTCTTCCGGGACCGGCGGAAGCAGAACCAGCTCGCAGCGCTCGGCTACCAAGTGCTGAGGTTCACCTGGGAAGATCGGGAACACCCTGCCGCCTTCCTCAAGGACCTCCGCAACACCCTCGCCCTCGCCGCGGAGTAGCAGGACCGCGCACAGAACGACCCGTTTCGCGCACAGAACGACCCGTTTCGCGCACAGAACGACCCGAAGCCGCGCCCAGAACGACCCGAAGCCGCGCCCAGAATCCTCGCCCCGAACCTCACCTGGCCCCGCCGACCCCGAAATCCAGGTACCGATTCCGCGCACAAAACCCCCCGAGCTTGCTCTGGGGGTGCCCCGAGGGGCTTTGTGCGCGAAATCGGAACGGTTAGGGGGGCGGGTTAGGGGCGGGCGTTGATGGTGTTCATCGCTTGCTCGGGGCCGTTCTCGAGGATCGCCTCGACGGCATCGGCCGCGCTGGAAATCGCGAACGGGAGCTCCTTGCGTTCGGTTCCGGTGAACTCGCCCAGAACGTAGTCGACGGGATCCCGGCCCCCGTTCGGCCGGGAGATCCCCACGCGGACCCTGATGAAGTCCTTGCTGCCGAGGTGCTGCGCCAGGGACTTGATCCCGTTGTGGCCGGCGGTGCCGCCACCCAGCTTGACTCGGATGTCGCCGAAGGAAACGTCCAGCTCGTCGTGGACAACGATCAAGCGCCCGGGAGGTGTCTTGTAGAACCCGCACAGAGCGCGCACGGGCCGGCCGGACTCGTTCATGTATGAGGTGGCCCGGGCGAGCACAACCTTCTCGCCCGAGATCTCGCACTCGGCGATGGCCGCGCCGCTCTTGTGGTTCTTGAGAGAGCGACCGGTCCGCTCGAGAAGCTCGCGGATCACCATCACGCCCGCGTTGTGACGCGTGCGCTCGTACTTGGGCCCGGGGTTGCCGAGACCGACGACGACCCACCGGTCGCCGGCCTCCGGCCGGCCAAACAGTCCCACGTAAGGTACCGGGGAGAGGGCTTAGCCCTCCTCCTCGGCTCCACCTTCGGCCGGGGCCCCTTCGCCTTCCGCACCGTCGGCCGTCTCCGGAGCTTCTGCCTCGGCGGCTGCGATCGCTTCGTCGGTCTCCTCCTGAACGACGCCGGCCTCGGCCTCCATGGCCTCGAGCTCCTCCTCGGAGATCGGCTGTGCGACCAGAACGACGATCGTTGTCGGGTCGCTGAGGATCTCGTAGTCCTTTCCGGTTGCGAGCCCCTCGACGCGCAGCGCCTCACCGATCGCCAGATTCGACACATCGGCTTCGACATACTCGGGCACATCGGTCGGCAGACACCGGACGTGGACGGAGAACAGCGGCTGCTCGAGGATGCCGCCTTCCTTGGCTCCTGAAGCCTCTCCCACGAGGTGCACGGGAACCTCGACCTCGATCGCCGTCTTGCGGTCGACCTTGACGAAGTCCGCGTGCAGCAAAGTGCCCTTCACCGGGTCACGCTGCAGCTCCCTGGTGAGGGCGAGGGTGGTGTCGCCATCGAGCTCGATGTCGAGCAGCACGTTCATTCCGGCATCGGTCTTCAGCGCGGTGACGAACTCACGCCGGTCCACGGCGATGGCGACGGGGTCCATGCCACGCCCGTAGAGGACGCCCGGGACCTGGCCCGAGGCACGGACTTTTCGAGCGTTGCCTTTGCCCGTGTCTTGTCTCTTCGTTGCGCCCAGCTTGACCTCAGCCACCTGTAACCCTCCGGATATCGTTCGGTTGTCGAGTTTCGCCGCGAGCGGACATTCCTCGGAGTCGAACCCTTGGAACGAGGCCGTCGTGGGGATATGCCCGACCCACCAGGGCCGGGGCCCGACCATTATGGCCCCTCGGAGTGGTTCCCCTCAACCCGGGGCGGCCGGGAGGGGCGGCTAGGGCTGGTTCTTGTCGTGGAAGAGTTCGGAGACCGAGCCTTCTTCGAAGACCGCCTTGATGGCCTCGGCGATGATCGGGGCGATCGAGAGGACGACGAGTTTGTCGATCTCCTTCTCGGAGGTCACCGGGAGGGTATTGGTGACCACGATCTGCTTGAGGGCCGAGTTCTTGATCCGGTCGGTGGCCGGGTCCGAGAGGACCGGATGGGTCGCTGCGGCATAGACCTCGGTCGCTCCGGCGTTGAGCAGGGCGTCGCAACCATGGGTCAAGGTTCCGCCGGTATCGATCATGTCGTCCACGACCACGCAGACCCTGCCTTCGACGTCACCGACCACCGCGAGGGTCTCGGTCGCGTTGCGCACGTCACGGCGCCTCCGCTTGTGGAGGAAGGCGACCTGGGTCGTGAGTCCGTACATCTCATTCAGGTACTGGCCCCATTTGTCGGCGAGGCGCACGCCACCCGCGTCCGGGGACACGATCACGAAGTCGTCCTTCAAAGACTTGGCGAAGTAGTCGGCGAGCAGAGGCAAGGCCGTGAGGTGATCGAAGGGGGCGTTGAAGAACCCCTGGATCTGTCCAGCGTGAAGGTCGACCGAGAGGATCCGGTCGGTACCTGCGGCCTCGTAGAAGTCGGCCATGAGCCGGGCCGTGATCGGCTCCCGCCCGCGCGCCTTGCGGTCTTGCCGGGCGTATGGATAGAAGGGTGCCACCGCCGTGATGCGCTTCGCCGACGCGCGCTTCAGCGCGTCGATCATGATGAAGTGCTGCATCACGCTGTGGTCGACCGGGTAACAGATCGTTTGGATCACGAACGCATCGCAACCGCGCACGGACTCGGAGAAGCGAACGTAGGTGGAGGAGTCGGCGAACGATGAGATCTCGACCCCGCCGAGCTTCATCCCGAGACAGGTGGCTACTTCTTCAGCAAGCCTCGGGTTCGATGTCCCGGAGAAGATCATCAGGCGCTTGTTGGTGGGCAGCTGCACTCTTCAACCCCTCTCGGGTCCACATCCTCGGGTATCCACGGCTCGGACGATGATGCACCTTATTCTCACCTATCCGGGCGGTAGTTTCTTCTTCTTTCGGTTGCCTTTCCCCGGGATCACCCTCGCCGGCACCCCGACGGCCAGAGCTCCGTCGGGAACATCGTCCCGCACGACCGAACCCGCGCCCGTCGCGGCACCCTTGCCGACCCGCACGGGTGCCACGAGCATCGTGTCCGAAGAGATGTACGCGTCGTCCTCGATCACCGTTCGGTGCTTCTCGGTCCCATCCCAGTTGCAGGTGATGGTGCCCGCCCCGATGTTCACATCGTCACCGATCTCCGCGTCGCCGAGGTAGGAGAGATGGGGGGCCTTGCTCCGTCGACCAAGGGTGGCCTTCTTCGTCTCGACGAAGGTGCCGAGGTGGGCGTCTTCGGCGAGAACGGTCCCCGGTCGCAGCGAGGCGTACGGGCCCACGCTGGCGGAGCGTCCGATCGTCGAACCCCTGACGACCGAGAACGTAACGCTGGCACCGGGTCCGATCTCGGAGTCGATGACGCGCGCCTGCGGACCGACCTCGGCGCCCGCTCGGATCACCGTTGAACCCTCGAGGAACGTGAGAGGGAGGATCGTCGCGTCCGGTTCGATCACGACCGTCGGGTCGATGTAGGTGGTCGCTGGATCGATCACCGTGACGCCCTCCGACATCCACCGCGCGCATGCGCGCTCCCGCAGCGCACGTCCGACGTCACTCAACTGGGCCCGGTCGTTCACGCCCGAGGTCTCGACCGCATCGGTCTTGTGAGCAACGACGCCGAGGCCCTCTTCTCGCATGAGGCCGATGACGTCGGTCACGTAGAACTCGCCCTGCGCATTGGAGTCGTCGAGCCTTGGAAGCATCCGTGCCAGGGCCTCACGGTCGAAGACGTAAACCGCCGCATTGATCTCGCGGACCCGGAGCTCATCTTCGGTCGCATCCCCATGTTCGACGATGCGTTCGACCGTGCTCCCCTCACTACGCACCACTCGTCCGTAGCCGGTGGGATCGTCGATCTCCGACGTCAAGAGGGTTACCGCCGCGCCCGAGGACTCGTGGAGCTCGAACAGCGAACGGAACGTCTCGGTGGTCACCAACGGGGCGTCGCCCGGCACCACGAGCACGGTGGTCGTATCACCGAGATACTCGAGAGCAACCCGCACCGCGTCCCCGGTCCCTCGCGGAGGATCCTGGATCGCGTAAGTTGCCTCCGCACTGAGCCCCAACGACCCGTCCGAGGTCCGGAGCTCGTCCACCGTCCTCGAAATGACGACCACGGTCTGATCGAGGTCGAGGGGGGCGAGCGCGGCGAGCACGTGACCGACCAGCGGGCGCCCGGCGACGCGGTGCAACACCTTGGGCAGCTTCGACTTGAGCCGCTTGCCGTCGCCCGCGGCCAGCACGACCGCCGCCCGCTTACTCGTGCTCAATCATCCCTCCTAAGCCTTCAATCCTTCGAGCTGCCCCGCCAGGACTCGAACCTGGACTTAGGGAACCAAAATCCCTCGGGCTGCCACTTACCCTACGGGGCATCAACAGGCCGTCTCCGGCCCTCTAGGAGTCTAGGCGTTCGAGACAGGTCGGCCGGGAGTTCACGACCAGCGTGCGGTCGAACAGCGGCTCCACTCGAGCCGCGATCCGGACCGCATGGTCCTCGTCGCTCGCGACCCCATAGAGCGTGGGGCCGCTCCCGGAGAGCGCGGCCCCCAGGGCACCTGCGTCGACCACGGCCTGCTTCTTCGCCCTCAGCTCGGGCATCATCGAGAACGCGGCGTCCTCGAGATCGTTGTGGAGCAAACGGGCGACCTCGAAGACATCGCCCTCTCCCAGGGCGAGCACCAGCGGCGCGCTACCGAGCCCGTTCGGCACCCTGATCGCGTCCCAGCGCTCGTAGACGTCTCTCGTCGCCAGGGGCTTTGCGGTGATCCCCAGCACGAACCACATGTCCTGGGGTGCGGGGATCCGGGTGAGCTTCTCTCCCCTCCCCGTCGCCAGGACGGTGCCTCCACCAGTGCAATAGGGGACGTCCGAGCCGAGATCCCCGGCGAGACCCAAGAGGGCCGGCCCGTCGTGGCCGGCGGACCAGATCTCGTTCAACAGGGCGAGGACCCCGGCTGCGTTTCCACTTCCGCCGCCCAGGCCGGCCGCCATCGGGATCCGCTTGAGGATGCCGATCCTCACGCCGGGGTTCACCGCACCGAGCGTCACGAGACGATCTGCGGCCCTCCACACGAGGTTCTCCTCGAGGGGCGGGATATCGCCGGCCAGGCCCTCGAGGAGCTGCATGTTGACCTCGATCCGGCCGGTATCCGTCGGCGCGATCGTGAGATCGTCGGCGAGCCCCACTCCATGGAAGATCGTCTCGATCTCGTGGTAACCGTCGGGCCTCGAACCGATGACGCGCAGGAAGAGGTTCACCTTCGCGTTCGTGCGGGCCTCGATCAACTGGTTCTCGGGATAAGGCGAGCAAGCGCGACGAAGCCATCGAGCCCGACGGTTTCCGCCCGGACGGAAGGATCGAGCCCCGCGCCGGCGATCCACTCCTCGGCGCGCGCTGCGTCACCTGTGACCAGGGCCATGGTGTTGCGCAACGTCTTTCTCCTCTGTGTGAAGCCCGCACGCACAACGGTTCGGAACGCTTGATAGTCGCAGGGCGCATCCCCCTCACGGCGCACGATCGATACGAGCACGGAATCCACGTTGGGCACCGGCCAGAAGATGTTCCGGGAGATGCGCGTCGCGATACGAGCGTCGGCAAAGTACCGCACAAGAACGCTCGCCACGCTGTAAGCATCGGTCCCCGGTTGGGCCACGAGACGTTCGCCAACCTCCTTCTGAATCATGACGGTCAGCGTTCTCACCCCCGGAGCATCCTCGAGCGTCTTTATCACCATGTGCGCCGCGCTGTTATAGGGAAGGTTGCCGACGAGCTTGTTCGCCCGGAAGCTCGAGAGATCGATGTCGAGCGCGTCGCCCTCGACGATAGTGACGTTCGGGGCAGACGCGACCTCGCGCAGAACCGGCAGGAGACTGGCGTCCAACTCGATGGCCACGACACTCCTGGCGACCGCCGCCAGCCCCGCGGTCAATGAGCCTGCTCCGGCACCGAGCTCCAGCACATCGTCGTCGGATCCCACGCCGGCGATCGACACGACCTTGTTGATCGTGTTGGGGTCGATCACGAAGTTCTGCCCGAGCGCCTTGGTCGGCCTCGCACCATGCTTGTCGAACAGGGCGCGCAGCCGGCCGGCCCCCGGGACGGTCACTGCAGCGATCCGAAGAACCGGTGCGCGGTAGCCGTCGTGTCGCGAGCCACCGTTTCGATGGGCTCCTCCCTGGCGGCCGCTACCGCGGCCCCGACGTCCGCTACGTAAGCAGGCTGATTCCTCTCGCCGCGATGCGGCTCAGGAGTGAGGTACGGCGAGTCGGTTTCGACCATGTAACGGCCGGGTGGCGCTCGCCGAGCTGCCTTCTTGGACCACGCGTTGCCGGCGAACGACACGTGTGCGCCCATCGCGAGCGCTCGTTCCATCTCGGGGATCTTTCCCTGCCAGCAGTGGAACACGAAGCATTCCGGCGGCCCCACATCTTCGAGCAGATCGAGGGCCTCGGTGGTCGACCGGCGCGTATGGATCACCAGGGCTTTGTCGTATCTCTTGGCGAGCTCGATGTGGTCTCTGAATGCGGCCCTCTGAACTTCGGGGTCGACGGTCTCCCAGTAGTTATCCAGCCCGGTCTCGCCCACCGCAACGACGAGATCGTCGGATAGCAACTCCTCGATCGCAGCCCGGGCCTCTGGAGACCACTCATCCGCGGAATTCGGATGCACCCCGGCGCTCGACCACAGCGAGTGTTCCCGCGCGATCTCGAGCGCGCGGTGGCTGGAGGGAACGTCGATGCCGATCGCTACGATGCCGGGAACTCCCCCATCTCGTGCCGCACGGACGACATCATCAAGTCCCGCCTCCTCCTCCACCAGGTGAAGGTGGCAATGGGAGTCGAACCACATGCGCGCTCAGGCCTCGGTCTCGATCCGAGGGAAGAGCGGGTCCCCTATCGTCACCTTGTTGCCCTCAGGAAGGAGTCCCCACCGCCCTTCCTCGGGAAGGATCCGGTCCTCGACGCGGCCCTCGAGGCCCAGACGGGACCACAGCTTCTCGGCGGCCTTGGGCATGATGGGGAACAACATCAGTGACATCAGCCTCAGAGCGTCCGCGAGTTGATACAGAACCACCTCGAGGCGGCGCCTCTCGGCGTCGTCCTTCGCCAGCTTCCATGGGGCCACTTCTTCGACGTACGAGTTCGCTCGTCGGACGAATGCCCACGCAGCCTTCAACGCGTCGTGTGGAGCGATGTCGTCCATCGCCTTCTCGATCGCGGCGAACGTCCCCTGTTGCACGTCGATCATCGACTGCTCGGGAAGGGTCATCTCGGCTTCCTCCGGGACCCTCGGAACGCTTCCGTCGAGGTAGCGTGAAATCATGTTCAGAACGCGCGACGCGAGATTACCGAAGTCGTTGGCGAGATCCGAGTTATAGCGAGCGACCATGGCTTCCCAGGAGAAGTCGCCGTCCCCGCCGAACGAGATGTCGCGCATGAAGTAGTAGCGGTAACCATCGGAGCCGAAGGCGTCGATCAGATCGTGAGGCGAGATGCCCGTGAGCGTCGACTTGGACATCTTCTCTCCGCCGACCTGGAGATAGCCGTGCGCGAAGACGGTCTTGGGAAGAGGTAGCTCGAGAGCCATCAGCATCGCCGGCCAGATGACCGTGTGGAACCACAAGATGTCCTTGCCCACGAAATGGATGTCGGCCGGCCAGATCCGCTCGAACCGGGCTTCGTCCGAGCCGTAGCCGACCGCGGTGATGTAATTCTGCAGCGCATCGATCCACACGTAGATGACGTGCTTGTCGTCCCACGGGATCGGAACGCCCCAGTCGAAGCTCACCCGCGAGATCGAAAGGTCGTCAAGCCCCCCGCGTACCTTCCCCAGGACCTCGTTGCGCCGAGTCTCCGGGAGGACCGACGAGGGCACGGTCTCCCACAGCTCGATCAGGCGGTCCGCGTAGTTGGACAGACGGAAGAAGTAGTTCTCCTCCTCGACCGCATCCGGGACCGTGCCGTGCAACGGGCACCTGCCGTCGACCAGCTCGTCGGGTTGCTTGAACTGCTCGCAACCGACGCAGTAGAGACCTTCGTAGCGCCCGAGGTAGATCTCGCCCCGATCGTAGAGATCCTGCATGAACTTCTGCACGGGCCCCTCGTGCCTGGCTTCCGTCGTACGGATGAAGTCGTCGTTGGAGATATCGAGGGCGGCCCACACCTCGGTCCACCGGGGAACGATCTGATCGGTCCACTCCTTGGGGGACAGGCCCGCGGCCTCGGCCGTCCTCAGGATCTTCTGGCCGTGCTCGTCGGTCCCGGTCAGGAAGAAGACCTCCCGGCCCTGGGACCGCCGGTAGCGGGCCACGAAATCCGTGGCCACGGTCGTGTAGGCGTGGCCCAGGTGGGGGACGTCGTTCACGTAATAGATCGGCGTGGTGACGTAGAAGATTTCTTTGCTCACTACCAGTTTTCTCCAGTCGTCTGGGGCATAATAGAGCCAGGTCCCTCCGGGGGCCGGGCAGGACCTGGGGTGTTTGACCGCCTTGCTTCCGTGGGCATATCGTCCCAGGAAATACCAACCAGTGGCCAGGGGAGGCCCGGTACATGAAGTCTACCGGCATCGTCAGAAAGATCGACGAGCTAGGGCGCATCGTCCTGCCTTCGGAGATCAGGCGTGTGTTCGGCATCCACGAGGGCGACGAGCTCGACATCTCGGTGGATGGAGAACGCGTGATCCTCGAGAAGCGGACCGACCTGTGTCTGTTCTGCGCCGCGGAGGACCCCCAGGTCGACTACCGGGGCCGCAAGGTCTGCGACACCTGCGCCGGGGAGCTCGGCAAGTTGGGCAAGACCGAGATCAGGCTCACGGAAGAAACGGTCGTCCCCAACTGATTCACTTGCCCTCGTCCACGAGGGCATCGAACACCACCCGCTTGGGAACCCCGGCTTCGCGCGCGACCGTGTGCATCGCCTCTTTACGGTCGGTCCCGTCCTCCATGAGGACCCTGACCATCCGGGCCAGCTCACCGGGCGACGGGGTCTCCTTGTGACCCTGAACCGCGCCCCCGATCACCAGGACGATCTCGCCTCGGGGCGGCTCGGACCGAACCCCGTCTAGCAGGGCCGCCAGGGTTCCGCGCCTGACCTCTTCGTACATCTTGGTGAGCTCCCGCGCTAGCGCCGCGGGGCGTTCTCCCAGGAGTTCCATCAGGTCCTCGAGGGTCTCCTCGATCCGGTGTGGGGACTCGTAGACGATCATCGTGCGTGGCTCGGTGACGAGGTCCTCGATCCTGCGGCGACGATCGCCTCGCTTGCGTGGGAAGAATCCCTCGAACGCGAAGCGCCCCGGCGGAAGGCCCGATATCGCCAGAGCCGCGACCGCAGCCGAAGGACCGGGTACGACTTCGACCGTCACACCTTGATCCGCACAGAGCTTGACCAACCGGTAGCCGGGATCGGACAACCCCGGCATCCCTGCATCCGAAACGAGG
>JAENWQ010000099.1 GCA_016649855.1 Actinomycetota bacterium
CCCCCTCGCCCACCGGCCGAGGGAACCCCCGATCCGGGATCACAGATCGACCCCGATCCCCTGAAGGCCGACATCGAGCTGCGCAGCATCGCCTCCGGGTTCGTCGCTCCGCTCCTGGTGACCAACGCCGGTGACGGCAGCGGCCGCCTCTTCGTCGTCGAACAGGGCGGCACCATAAGAACGATCACGGCGAAGGGCCGCGTCGCGAAGGAGCCCTTCCTCGACGTGAGCTCTCTGATCGTTGCCGGGGGCGAGCAGGGTCTTCTCGGCCTGGCGTTCGAGCCCGACTTCGCCGACAGCGGCCGCTTCTACATCGACTACACCGATACGGACGGGAACACCGTCGTCGCGCGCTACCGGATAAGTGATGACCCGTCCCGGGCCGATCCTTCGTCGGCGGAAGTGATCCTCAGGGTGGAGCAGCCGTTCCCCAACCACAACGGGGGCCACCTCGCGTTCGGACCGGACGGCTATCTCTACGTGGGCCTCGGGGACGGCGGAGGTGGGGGTGATCCCGAAGGGAACGGGCAGAACACCGACACGCTTCTTGCTTCGATCCTCCGACTAGACGTCTCCACCCCCACCGCCTATGACATCCCGGAAGACAATCCCTTCGCGGGCGGAGGAGGGCGTCCGGAGATCTGGGCGTGGGGACTCCGCAACCCGTGGCGCTTCACCTTCGATCGCGCCACCGGAGCGATGTGGATCGGCGACGTCGGCCAGGACGAGATCGAGGAGATCGACTTCCAGCTCCCCGGCGTGGGAGGACTCAACTACGGCTGGAACGTCATGGAGGGCGACGCCTGCTTCGGGACGTCGTCGTGCAACAAGGGAGGACTCGAGCCGCCCGTCGCGCAGTACACGCACGAGCAGGGCTGCTCGGTGACCGGTGGCCACGTCTACCGAGGCGAGCGCTACCCGGTGCTAGCCGGCGGTTACTTCTTCGCCGACTATTGCACGGGATTCCTGTGGGTCATCGAGGCGCGGAACCGGGTCCAGGAGCCCACCCTGAAACTCGAGACCGGGAGGTCAATAAGCTCGTTCGGGGAATCGGAATCCGGTGAGCTGTTCCTCGTCGACATCGCGGCCGGCGAGCTTCTGCAGGTCACCGGCAAGAGGCCGTGAGCGCCCGTTTCTTCGGCCGGGCCGCCAACAGCGGCGCGAGGTACTCGCCCGTGTATGAGCCCTTCGCGGCGGCGACCTCCTCGGGCGTCCCCTCGGCCACGATCACCCCTCCGCCGTCCCCGCCTTCGGGGCCGAGATCGATGATGTGATCGGCGGTCTTGATCACGTCGAGGTTGTGTTCGATCACCACGACACTGTTGCCCGCATCGACGAGGCGGTGGAGCACACCGAGGAGCTTGTTCACGTCTTCGAAGTGGAGCCCCGTGGTCGGCTCGTCGAGGATGTAGAGGGTCTGTCCGGTCGAGCGCTTCGCCAACTCGGTCGAGAGCTTCACCCTCTGAGCCTCGCCTCCCGACAGCGTGGGGGCCGGCTGTCCGAGCTTGATGTAACCCAGTCCGACATCGTTGAGCGTGTTCATGTGACGGGCGATCGGTGGGATCGCCTTGAAGAACTCCGCGGCCTCAGATACCGCCATGTCGAGGACCTCCGAGATGTTCTTTCCCTTGTAGCGAACCTCGAGGGTCTCCCGGTTGTAACGCTTCCCCTTGCACACCTCACACGGGACGTAAACGTCCGGTAGGAAGTGCATCTCGATCTTGATCGTTCCGTCGCCGGAACAGGCCTCGCACCGGCCGCCGCGAACGTTGAAGGAGAAGCGTCCCGGCTGATATCCACGCCTCTTGGCGTCGGGCGTCTTGGCGAACAGTTTCCGGACGTGATCGAACACCCCCGTGTAGGTCGCCGGGTTGGAACGCGGCGTTCGACCGATCGGCGACTGATCGATGTCGATGACCTTGTCGACGAAATCGACGCCGTCGATCGAACGGTGCTTGCCCGCAACCAGCTTGGCCTGACGGTTCAAGCTCTGGTGCACCGCCCGGTAGAGGATGTCGTTCACCAGCGTCGATTTCCCCGACCCCGACACGCCGGTCACCGCGATGAACTTCCCCAGCGGGAACTCGACGTCGATCTCCTTGAGGTTGTGCTGCCGAGCCCCCTTCACGACGATCGAGTCGCCGGTGCCCTTACGACGGTCCGCCGGTACCTCGATCATCCTGCGACCCGTCAGATAGTCACCGGTGAGCGAACCCTCCATCGCGAGCAGATCGTCGAGGGAGCCCGCATGGACGATCTCGCCCCCGAGCTCTCCCGCGCCCGGACCGATGTCGACGACGTAGTCTGCCGTGCGGATCGTCTCCTCATCGTGTTCGACGACGATCAGCGTGTTGCCGAGATCCCTCAATCGCACGAGGGTTTCGATGAGCCGCCGGTTGTCCCGCTGGTGGAGCCCGATCGAGGGCTCGTCGAGGACGTAGAGGACACCCACCAACCCGGAGCCGATCTGGGTTGCGAGGCGGATCCGCTGGGCTTCGCCTCCGGCCAGCGTCGCGGAATTGCGCGACAGCGTCAGGTAGTCGAGCCCGACGTCGAGCAGGAATCCGAGCCGGGCGTGGATCTCCTTCAGCACACGCTCGGCGATGTGGGACTCGCGGTCGTTCAACTCGAGGGATCGCATGAACTCGTCGCAGTGATCGATCGACAGCGAGGTCACCTCGTGGATGTTCTTGTCTCCCAGCTTCACCGCAAGCGTCTCCGGCCTCAGCCGCGCTCCCCCACACTCGGGGCACGGGACCTGACGGAAGTACTGCTCGTAACGCTCCCGCGCGTAGTCGGAGTCGGTCTCGGAACGACGTCGTTCGAGCCAGTTCACGACTCCTTCGAAGACGGTCCAGTAGGAACGAACGCGGCCGAAACGGTTCTTGTAACGAACGTGGATCTCTTCGTCCTCGGACCCATAGAGGATCACATCCTTGACCTTCTTGGGGAGCCGCTTCCACGGGACGTTCATCTTGAAGCCGAAGGTCTTCGACGCCGAGGCAAGCAGACGATCGAAGTACTCAAGCGTCCGGCCCGACCATGGTCGTATCGCCCCTTCCTCGAGGGACAGGTCGGGATTCTGGACGACGAGGTCGATGTCCACCTCGAGGTGGGTGCCGAGGCCGTCGCAATGTTCGCATGCACCGTAGGGCGAGTTGAACGAGAAGTTGCGGGGGGCAAGTTCCTCGAAGCTGATCCCACAGTCGACGCACGCGAGATGCTGGCTGAAAAGGATGTCCTCGGCATCATCGTCGACGAGATCGATCGCCGCGATGCCCTCGGCGAGGTTGAGCGCGGTCTCGAGCGAATCGGTGAGACGTGTTCCGACCCCTTCCTTGATCACGAGCCGGTCGACGACCACCGCGATGTCATGTTGGTGATAACGATCGAGCTTGATCTTTTCGGTGAGCTCCCGCATCTCGCCGTCGACTCGCACCCTGGCGAACCCCCGCCGGGCCAGGTCGTCGAACAGACTCTGGAACTCGCCCTTGCGGGTCCTGACCACCGGGGCGAGAACCTGGAACTTGGTCCCCTCGGGCAGGTTGAGGATCTGGTCGACGATCTGCTCGGGGGTCTGACGCGCGATGGGTCGACCACAGTTATGGCAATGGGGCCGTCCGATGCGCGCGTACAGGAGGCGCATGTAGTCGTAGATCTCGGTGATCGTCCCGACCGTCGAGCGCGGGTTCTTCGGCGCGGACTTCTGATCGATCGAGATTGCCGGGCTCAAGCCTTCGATGAAGTCGACATCCGGCTTGTCCATCTGACCGAGGAACTGACGGGCATACGACGAGAGCGATTCGACGTAACGCCTCTGACCTTCGGCGTAGATCGTGTCGAACGCCAGCGACGATTTCCCCGAGCCGGATATCCCCGTGAACACGATCAGCGAGTCCCGGGGCAGTTCGAGGTGGACATTTTTCAGGTTGTGCTCTCGGGCCCCCCGGACGACCAACCGGTCCCGGGAGCCCTCTTTCGAGGCGATAGTCATGAACCCCGATGGTAAACGACGTGGTTGTTATTTAGGTAAGAAGGGCTCGTAGATCCTCGAGAGCGGCTGTGATCTCGGCCGCGTCGGCCGTGACGTCCATCAGGGCCAAGGTCTCGTCGTAGGCGGCCTCGATCTGGTCCGCCGCGTCCGGGTCCATCAGGCCGAGCGCCTCAGAGACCTCGTCGTAGAGGTCCCGGCTGCGCGCCACCGCGTCTTTGGCTCCGGACAACTCGGCCTCGACCACCTCGGTCCCTTCGACCGCCTCGGAGTACTCGATCCCGGCAACCTCGAGGAGGCCAGCGGCTTCCACCATCCCACTCCTGACCGTGGCCACCGCCTCGGCGGGGTCGCTGCCTCCCCCGCGCACCACCCAGCCGATCACACCGCCGATGAGGATCCCTGCCACCAACGCTCCTGCGACCGCCGGCCACCGGGCGCGCGGAGGACGATAGATCGCCATCAGCCGCGCACCAGGAACGCCGCGACCTGATCGGTCGTGTCCGCGCATCCCGCGGCCACCGCCTCAAGGACCTGGCTCGGATCGGAGAACAGGCTGAGGTCGATCAGGCGCGGTCCTTTGAGCATGGTGACCGCGGGGGCAACGGAGATCGGTCCGAGGTGCCGGACCATCCTCGTCACCTCACTCTGGATCTCGCCGGCCATGACATCCGCCGGGCCGGTCAAAACGACACCACGGCCGCGGGCCGCGATCGTGGCACGGCGGTCGATGACTGCGTAGTCGCGTTCACGCCCTTGCCCCGAGGTGAACACCGCGTAGAAGGCGTCACTCAGGACCAATGCCGGATCATCGAGAGCTTCCTTCGCGACGACGGCGAGGTCTTCGTCGCCCATGGCTTCGGAACCCTCGGCCTCGGTACCTCCGGCGCCGGAGTCGAGCGCGACCGAACCGGTGGCCGTGATGCGCATGGCCCGTCGTTCGGTGATCGCCTCCGTCTCGATCTGGATCGTTTCCGGGGACGCCCCCGCATCGACGACGGCGACCTCCGCCTCCCTCTGAAGCTCGGCGAGGGCTTCCGGGGTCGGACGGGACATCCCCCTCTCCACCTCGATCCGTACGAGAGAGAGGGCGTCACCGACCGATGAGATCACCTCTGCATCCACGGGGATCGAGAACGGGGTCTGCGAAACTTGAGACAACATCGGTATGAGCGCCCCTGCCCCGCCCCCCAGTCCCACGATCGTCGGCGAGGCCAGGTCATTGCTCAGGGTCGCCTCCCGCACGACCGCAGCAATCTTGTGGGCCGCCATCTCGAGGGTTCTCTCGGCGATGCGCTCCCACGCGACACCGGTCTCCCGCGCGAGCGCCTCGAAACCGATCTGGGCGGCCTCCTGGTCGCCGGCCGCGTAGGCATCCGGAGGGATCCTGCCGAGAGCGTTCGCCGCGCAGGTGACGGTCAGAGCGAACCTCTCCCCGCCGGTCGTCTCGATCACAACGTGATCATCGGCATCTCCTGGTTTGGGAGCGGCCAAGACGGCGCGGGCACCGGCAAGCTCACCGGGGGATGCGAAGGCGCAGTACCTGAGCCCTGAGATGTGCGCCGAGCGGGGTCCGACATCGGCGATCTTGAGCTTCCCTCGAGATCTGCGCATGCGGATCAGACTCCCGCCGGCAACGCCGACGACCCGGACGTCGAGGCTCCGCACGCAAGTGACGTGTTCGAGGACGCGGATGTACGCGAGCACGGGGCGGCCGCCCTTCACGATGCTGACGTTGGTGCTGGTGCCGCCGACCTCGACGACGACGCCGTCGGTCACGGACAGATGTCTCAGGGCCCCGGCGATCGAAGCCGCCGGTCCGCTGAAGGCGGTCAGGATCGGATGACGTTTGAGGGAACGGATGTCGGCCGCGCCGCCATCCCCCCGCATGACCAGCAACGGGGTCTCGCCGATGCGAGCGGCCACCGCGTCCTCGACCACCGAGGCGGTTCCGAGCGAGGTGGGCAGGATGCTCGCGTTCAGCGCCGCGGTCACCGTGCGCATCTCGAGCCCGTAGAGACCGGTTAGCTCGTGACCGGCGCAGGCCGGGACGCCGAGTTCCCCGGCTATCTCGAGCGCGAGCCATTCTGCCCGCGGGTCCTCGACACCGAAGGCTTCGGAGATCGCCAGTGTTTGCGCTCCCCGGTCGACCAACCCGTGAACGGCACGTTCGATCTCATCCCGGTTCACTCCGGCCGTGACGTCGACGAACGCGTGCAGGGTCCGCAGCGTGTGCCCGGGAGCGAGACGGATGTCGCCGATGCTCGTTCGCTTGCGGGTTCGCCTGAGGTCCGGGCGCCGACCGATCCCGAGGACGCCGACCGTCGCGGTATCACCCTCGAGGAGCGCGTTGACCGCCTGGGTGGTCGAATGCGATACGAGGGTCACCGGGCCCAGGCCCTCGCGATCGAGCGTCTCCGCGAGCTCCCCGATGGCGTCCGCGACCCCTTCGGACACCCCGATCGCGGACCCATGCGTGGTGGGCACGATCGCCCGGGCGACGATCTCATGACTGAGCGGATCGCACGCGACGGCCTTCGTGAAGGTCCCACCCACATCGACCCCGATCCGGACGCTCACGCTCAGCTCTCCCCGGCGGACGCCGGCTGGACCTCCGGAACGTCCTCGGCCGCCGTCGCCGTCTGGAACGGGAGCACCCTCTTCTCCCGGCGGGGCAGGATCACGAAGATCCAGATCGCACCGGCGATATAGATGAGAGCAAGAACCGCCTGCGTCAAGAGCGTCTGGGCCGTCGGATGCCATCCCGTCAGTTCGGCGAGGAAGATCGGGAGACGTGGAACACCCTCGAGGAACGTGACGGGAATCGTCGCCGACTGCTGGAGCGACCGGACCGCGTTGCCGGCGAAGGCGACCGACAGGACCATTATCAGCACCACCGCGGTCCCCAGGAACAGCTTGATCGGTACCTTGCGTCCGGCGCGGAAGATCGAGAACCCGACCCCCACCAGTACCGCCAGCCCGAGCACCGCTCCGAGGACCACCCACTGCGTGAGGCCCCGAGCGAACGAGAGGAGCGCTTGATAGAAGAGCACCGTCTCGAACCCCTCGCGGTAGACCGCCGTGAACCCCACGCCGGCCAGAGCCAGCGTCGATCCGGTGGAGGCCGCCGTCCACACCTTCGCCTTGACGAACTCCATCCAGCGACGGTGCTCGAAGCGGGCGATGAGCCAGAAGGAGACGTAGAAGAGCATCACCACGGCGAGTACTGCGGTCGCCGCCTCGAGCAGCTCACGCTGGACCGGGGCGATATTGATCAGCACGGCGGCGACGACGAAGGTGATGATCGTTGCGACAACCGCCAGACCGACGCCCTTGATCACGGCGCCCTTGTAACGTCCGTTCCGACTGGCCTCCAGATATCCGAGGATCGCGGCAACGACGAGGACCGCCTCGAGGCCCTCCCGGAACATGATCATGAACGAGTACCCGGCGGCCAGGATCGGGGCGGCCAGCCCGGGCTCTGCCAGCACGCGTTCAACGTCATCGAGGCCCCGTTTCACCTCCGCCGCGGTGCCCTTCACCACGTCCACCGCCATCCCCGCCTCGATCTGATTCCGAAGGTTCGCGAAGTCCTCTTCGAGCGTGAGCGTGAGCGCCTCATCCCTCACCCTCAGCGGGATCTCGACGAACTCGAAGTGGTCGAGGTAGGCGTTCCTCGCTGCGGTGTACGCCTCCTCGGCATCGCCGTTCTCGTACAACTCCACCGCGCGGTCGATGAGAGCGCGGGCCTCGTCGAGCTCGACGATCCCATCATCGGGGGTCACATCGATCCCCTGAGCCAGTGCGGGGCCGGCTACCGCCAGCGTCGCCAGCAGCGCCAGTGATAGAACCAGAAGGAGCCTGAGTCTCACTCAGCCGCCTCGAGCGCCGCAAGCGCATCGTCCAGCAACTCGCGGATACGTTCGACCATCGCGTTGATGTCGTCGACGGATGCCCCAGCCTGGATCTGGGCGCGAAGCTCCGCACCGAGCAACGGCTCGAGCTCCGCGTTCACGTCTTCGGCGGCCTCGATAACGGCAGCCTCGATCACCTCGTAGTGCTCGAGATACGCCTCGGCCGACAGCTCGGCGGCCCTTTCGGCGTCCCCGTCCTCGTACGCCTCGACGAGCTCGTCCAGCAGGGCGTTGATAGCGGCGGCCACCTCGGGGGGGTCGGACTGAACGACCGGCAGAGCTCCCACCGTCTCTTCGAGCTCATGCCCGATCAGCTCGGTCGCGGCCTTGACGTCGATGAGGCTGGTGAGGGTCTTCGGGGGGCTCACGGAAGGGAAGGCCGCGGCGAGCGTCTCGAACGCGGCGTCGATCTCCTCGGCTTCCTCCGTCGACGCGGCCTCGACCTCTGCCCGGATCCCGTCGTACATCCGCTTCGCCTCGGCGACGAACGCGTACCCGTCCTGGTACTCGGGCAGGTTCCTTACCTCCTCGCCCCCAACGAGAGCTTCTTCGTATTCGTTACCGGATGTGGTCAAGAGAGCAGCGATGACGGAGCCTTGATAGCCGGGGTCGTCATCGGAATCCCCCGCTACGGCCGCCCTCGCGGCGTCGGTCGCGGCCCCGGCCGCGACGATCGCAGCCTCTATCTCCGAGATCTCCGCGCCGTCCTCGACCAGCTGACGGGTCTCTTCGACGGTCGCCTCCAGCTCGTCGGCAGCGTCCGGGTCGGCCTCCGAGATGTCGGGGATGACCGAAGCGAGGATCTCGTACCCCGGATGGGCCGCGTGCACCAGGGCGCCGGTCTGGTCCCCAGCGGCGTACAGCTCCAGCGCGGCAGCGTGGTGGCCATGAACCTGACCCAAGAGCTCCCCGATGCCGACCGCGCCGGCGTCGATGGCCCCGGCCTCGCCCCCCGCTCCGGTCGAGCTCGGCGACGAGCCCCCGCCGGGGTCGCCGCAGGCGGCTCCCAGGAGTACCAGGCCGATAGGAACCGCCATCCACCTCCGTGCCTTCATCTGCGTGCCCCGCCTCTCATGTCTTCATGGGTCCTAATATTTGTTGTTCGGTCCTCCGAAGATTAGGGCCACCTAACCTCCGGCGTCAAACCCTTCGCCCAAGCCCCTCAGTTAAACCCCGGAGGTACGCTGCTCTCATGCAGGGGATCGATTCATACCGGGACGAGTTCCCGATCACCGAACGTCGCAACTACCTGATCTCCGCCTCGCTCGGCCCCCTTTCCCGC
>JAENWQ010000126.1 GCA_016649855.1 Actinomycetota bacterium
CCCGGCGATGATCCAGGCGATCGTCACGTTCCTCTGGCGCTGGTTGTCCGGGGGCCTGGGGGCCCCGCCCGGGGGCGGGACGGGTTTCTTCCGGCGGTTCCTCGGTTTGTCCACCATGGTCAGACCCTACTAGCGCACGTCGCCGGCCTTCTCATGACTTGAGCTTGACCCCAGTTCCGTGTAATCCATCGCTCGACCTCCGTTCGTTGAGGTTCCCTTCCTTTATCCCACATCCGGAAGACGAGAACGGGTGCGTGTTACCCTGCCCAGCAGGGACGGCAGGGAGCCGCCCCGTGAGGGTTTCGACTTCCCGCTCCTCTTCATGGGCTCGAGATGCTGGATCCCTCGCCCGTTACGGAACTTCTTGGTACCTCGACCGCGCCCCGCGCCGTCCTAGCACCAAGAGGAGACTTAGAAGGAGCGAACAACCATGTCCGAAAGGACCTTTGCCGAACTGGGCGTCTCACCCCCGGTCATCGATGCCCTCGCCAAACGAGGGATCGTGGCACCGTTCAAGATCCAGACCCTGGTCATGGACGACGCGCTGGCGGGGAAAGACGTACTCGCCAAGAGCCGCACCGGCTCTGGTAAGACACTCGCCTTCGCCATCCCGATCGTCGAACAACTCGAAACGAGCGACCCGAAGCCTTCGGCCGTGGTCCTGGTTCCGACCCGCGAGCTCGCGGCTCAGGTAACCGAAGAAACCGCAGACCTGGCCGCTGCACGGGGCCTCAAGGTGGCCTCGGTCTACGGTGGTGTCGATCTCCGCCGGCAGGCCGAGGAGGCGGCGCGGGCGCACATCCTCATCGCCACCCCGGGACGCCTCGAGGACCTCGTCACCCGCAAGATGCTCTCTCTATCCCAGGTGAAGATCTTCATCCTGGATGAGGCCGACCGTATGCTCGACATGGGCTTCCTGCCCCAGGTCAACAAGCTCGTTTCCAGGATCCCCAAGGAGCGGCAGACGATGTTCTTCTCTGCGACGCTCGACGGACAGATCGGACTCCTGGCCCGGCGTTTCACACGCGACCCGGCCCGGCACGAAGTTGAAAGTGCGGCTCCAACCGTCGAAGAGGTCGCCCACCGTTTCATCATGGTCACCGCCGGCGGAAAGGTCCAGGTTCTGGCCGACGTCCTCACCGACGAAGACAGAGGCCTCGCGCTGGTCTTCGTCCGCACCAAGCGGGGGGCTGACCGACTGGTCGACAGGCTCAAGCAGCGCGGCGTCAAGGCAGTCGCTATGCACGGAGACCTCACCCAGGCGGCGCGTCAGCACGCGCTTGCTCAGTTCGACGGCGGCAAGGTCGACACCCTGATCGCGACCGATGTTGCCGCGAGAGGCCTCGACCTCGACGACATCACCCACGTCATCAACTTCGATCCGCCCGACGACGACAAGTCGTACGTGCACAGGGTTGGTCGGACGGCCCGCGCCGGACGTTCGGGGGTAGGAGTCACCCTGGTGATGCCCGACCAGCGTCACGAGGTATCGCGGATGGCCGATCGTCTCAAGGTGGGAAAGCAGTTCGAAGAGACCACGGGTCACAAGGTTGCACCACCGATGATGGTGTACTCATCTAGACGGGGTCGCAGGCGTAACTCGGTCGGAGCCCGGCGCTAGGCCAACACCCTTCGGGGCGGCCGGTCCTGACGAGCCATCTATCCTTCACCGCATGACCGATCACGCGCGTTACACCTCAGAGCTCGCCGACGAGCTGGGTCCGGACGTCCGCGAACGTTTCATCCGTTACGTCAAGATCGACACGCAGGCGGACGAGGACTCAGAGACCTTCCCCAGCACCGCGAAGCAGCTCGACCTCAGCAGGATCCTCGTCGACGAGCTGCTCGCTATGGGCGTTGCCGACGCACGTCTGGAGGACGGCTACGTCCTAGCCTCCCTCGAAGGAACGAGCGGGAGCACCCCGGTTGCCCTCTTCGCCCATGTCGATACGAGCCCCGACGCTCCGGGCGGAGGCGTGAAGCCCCGGGTGATCGAGAAATACGACGGGTCGGACATCACCTACGACGCGAATCCCGAGCTCATCCTCTCCCCTAAAGAGAGCCCCGACCTGCGAGCTCAGAAAGGGAGAGACGTCATCACGAGCGACGGCACCACTCTCCTGGGAGCCGACGACAAGGCGGGGGTGGCGGCGATCATGACCGCGGTCAAGTACCTCCAGGAGCACCCTGAAGCCCCCCGTCCGCCGTTGAACATCTGTTTCACGCCGGACGAAGAGGTGGGGCAAGGGATCTCGCACCTCGACCTCGACGCCTTCGGGGCAGAGGTTGGATACACGCTCGATGGGTCGACGGCCGGCAGCATCGAAGATGAAACCTTCTCCGCCGATCACATGGTCGTCAGCTTCCAGGGGCGTCAGACCCACCCGGGCGCGGCCAAGGACAAGATGGTCAACGCTCTGCGGCTCGCAGGGCGGTTCATCGACGCGCTGCCTTACGACGAGGCACCGGAGACGACCTCCGGAAGGGAGGGCTTCGTCCACCCTGCTTCGATCGAAGGCACTTCGAGCGGGATCACGATCAAGCTGATCCTGAGGGACTTCGACACCGATCTCCTCACGGAGAGGGGTCGACGGGTGCGCGCTCTGGCCGAGGAGATCGTGGCGCCGTTCGCGGCTGGATCCGTAGAGGTCACCATCTCGCAGCAATACCGGAACATGAAGGACCATCTGCGCGTTCGCCCCGAAATCGCCGACATCGCCCACCGCGCGATCGAGGCGGCCGGGCTCACCCCCATCCGGGGGATCATCCGGGGCGGGACCGACGGATCGATGCTCACGGCCAAGGGCCTGCCGACGCCGAACCTCTTCACCGGGATGCACGATATCCACTCGCTCAAGGAATGGGTCTCGGTCCAGGACATGGCCGATTCGGCCGCGACGATCCTGCACCTCGTCCGCCTGTGGAGCGAAGAAGCAAGGTAGATTGAAGGCACGCAACGATCGCGTGAACCCTCCGCGGATGGATAGCGGACGTCAAAGCGGGCGTCAAAAAGGAGATCCCTTGGGAACGATCAAGATCAACACCGAGATACCCGGCCCCAAGTCGAGGGCGATCGTCGCGCGCAAGCACGCCGTTGTCTCCGACGCCTACGACCTGCACACGGATGTCGTGATCCAGGAGGGCCACGGCACGTCGTTCACGGATGTCGACGGGAACGTCTTCCTCGACTTCGCCACGGGCATCGGCCCGAACATCATCGGCCACGCGCATCCCAAGGTGGTCGAGGCGGTGACGGATCAGGCGAAGCGATTTTCGCATACCGACTTTGCCGTGGTCCCCTACGAATCGTTCGTCGAACTCTCCGAGCGGATCATCCGGATGACCGGCGGGGGTGACAAGCGCGTGGCTCTGTTCAACTCCGGAGCAGAGGCCGTGGAGAACGCGATCAAGATCGCGAAGGTCGGGACCGGCCGTCACGGAGTGATCACTTTCGATCGCGCCTTCCACGGTCGAACCCTGATGGCGATGACGCTGACGAGCAAGAACGAGCCCTACAAGAAGGGCTTCGGCCCCTTCGCCCCCGAGGTCTACCGGCTCCCCTACCCTTATCCCTATCGCTCGAAGGATCCTGCCACCGCAGGTGCCGACGCCCTCGAGGCGCTCGAGCGCGCGTTCATCACGATGGTCGATCCGGACACCGTTGCCGCAGTGATCGCCGAGCCGGTACAGGGCGAGGGCGGCTTCATCGTCCCTACCCCCGATTTCTTCCCCGGGCTTCGAGAACTCTGCGATCGGCACGGGATCGTTCTGATCGCGGATGAGGTTCAGTCGGGCGCCGGACGGACCGGACGCTTCCTCGCGATCGAGCACTTCGGGGTCGAAGCCGACCTCGTGATCCTGGCGAAGGGGATGGGCTCGGGATACCCGATCTCGGCGGTCGTGGGGCGACCGGAGCTGATGAACGTTGGTGGCTCGCGTCTCGGTGGGACCTACGTCGGGAACCCCGTCGCCTGCGCGGCTGCGAGCGCCACTCTGGGAGTCATCGAAGACGAGGGCCTGATGGCTCGCGCCGCCGACATCGAGCGTACCGTCACGAAGTTCTGGGAAGACGCTCGATCGGACGTCCCGGAGATCGGCGACATCCGCGGCATCGGAGCGATGATGGCCGTCGAGTTCGTCAAGGATCTCGGGACCAAAGAGCCGCACCCCGATCTGGTGAACGCCATCATGAACGACGCCGGTCAACGCGGTCTGATCGTGGTCAAGTGCGGCATCTACGGGAACGTGATCCGGCATCTGGTTCCGCTGACGATCTCGGATCCGGAGCTCGAGGAAGGTCTCGAGATCCTGGTCGACGGCGCGAGGAAGCTTCGCTAAGTCTGCGTTCGCGCCACCCCAGGATGATTCCAACGATGGCAGCAGAGCCGAGTCCTGCGAGGGCGACAAAGAGGACTACGGGTCCGTTGTTCGGTGATGTCGGGCCGGAACCAGCCGAGTAGCTCCCGGGGTGTTCGCTGGGATCTGAGTTGTAGGGAAGAGATAGATGGACCCCTACCCTCGTATCGCATTCCTTCGTGAAACCGCTGGGATCCATCCCAGGGCTGTCAGGCACCCCCACGCAGTTACGAGGCTGGAAAGCCCAGAAGAGGACAACCCCGACCAGGACTCCCGCTAAGCAGGCCAAGGCGCCGGGACGAAGATGGATCCGGCTTGTGGTCGTCCTTTGCCCCTCACTCACAGCAACCCGCATCGTAGCGCGGGATGACCCTGTCCGGCGGTTCGGTGGTTCTGTAGTTGCTAGGCGATCCTCAACGGGATGGCGCTCGCTACCCTCACGATCTCTTCCGGTCCCGTGACGCCATCCACTTCGCTCTCGAGGTTGCGGCTGAACTCGTCGAGTTCCCGGATCCACTCACCGAAACGATCACCGGGGATCGGACGGCTGAGGAAGAATCCCTGGACGATGTCACACCCGAGGGGGGTCAGCATGTCCATCCTCACCTGATCCTCGACGCCCTCGGCAACGATGAAGGCTCGGGAGAGCGGGCGCATTGGACCCTTCGTCGGAATTGGCGGTGTCGAAGGACCGAATCGGGAGCGAGCCCCTGATCGGCCTGCGGTCAGGACAGGCTGTGGCGGAGAGCAGACCGGGCCGCGTGATGGCCGCACATCCCGTGGACGCCCCCGCCGGGAGGTGTGGACGACGAGCACAGGTAGACGTCCCGGGCGGGCGTCGCATACGGATCGAGACGTACAACCGGCCGGAAGACGTGTCCCTTGAGATCCTGGACGCCCCCGTTGATGTCTCCGCCGATGTAGTTGGGGTTGTGGAACTCCATGGCCGCGGCCGCCCGCAGGCTGCGATCCAGGATCAAGTCCCGGAACCCCGGCGCGAAGCGTTCGATCTGCGACTCGATCGCCTCACTCATATCGGCCCCGGACCCCGGCGGAACGTGGCAGTAGGCCCACAGCGTGTGGTTGTCCCCCGGGGCTCTGGAAGGATCGAAGAGGCTCTGCTGAGCGACCAGCACGTACGGGTGCTCGGGCACCTCCCCGCGGTTGACCGCGGCTTCCGACGCCGCCAGCTCTTCGAGCGTCCCGCCGACGTGTACCGTCCCCGCCCTCCGGCAGATCTCGGCGCTCCACGGCACTGGGCCCTCGAGGGCCCAGTCCATCTTGAAGACTCCCGGGCCGTAGCGGTACCGGCCGAGAGCGCGCCGGTAGCGGTCGGGCAATCTCGAACCGGCGATGGCTACGAGCTGGCGGGGGGTCACATCGAACAGGTAGGCCTTCGCCGAGGGAAGCTCGTCGATCGTCGTGACCTCGTGCGAAGTTTCGATCCTGCCGCCCATGCTCTGGAAGTAGGAACCGAGTGCGGTGGCGATACGGCCGGAGCCACCGGCCGCGGCCGGCCACCCCACGCCATGAGCCAGGATGCCTAGAAACATCCCGAAACCGGCCGTCGGGCTCGAGTCGAGCCGGAGCATCGAGTGAGCGGCGAGCCCGCCGAGCAACGCCCTGGCCTCGTCACCATCGAACCGGGCCTTGCCCAGATGCTCGGCCGAGCGGATCCCCGCGAGCCCGAACCGGGCCATCAGCAGCGGATGATGCGGGATCCGCACCCTCCTCAGCAGCTCCGACACGAGATCCTCCCAGCGGTTCACGAACGGACCGAAGAGCCGCTCGTAGGCGGCGCCGTCTCTGCCGAGACCGGCGGCCGTCTCCCCCACCCCCCTCATCAGGGCGGCGGCCCTATCCCCTCCGAGGGGATGAGCGAGCGGAACCTCCGGATGCACCATCTCGAGCCCATGCTCTGACAACGGGAGACTCCGGAAGAAAGGAGATGCGAGAACGAGCGGATGGATCGCCGAGCAGACGTCGTGGACGAAACCCGGGCGCGTGAGCTCCTCCGAACGAGCTCCCCCTCCGATCTCACCGGCGCGCTCGACCACCAGTACCGAGGCGCCCTCCCGAGCGAGCGTGACCGCGGCCGCGAGGCCGTTCGGTCCGGCGCCGACGACGACCGCGTCGAGTTCGCTCACCGACACGGGGTCCATGGTTTGGGACCCAACTCGTAGGCCTTGAACATCGCGACGCGCCCAGCCCGGTTCGCCGACGGGCAGAACCAGCGCGGGTCCTTCTCGTACTCGATCTGGAACACCGCTTTGCCGGCCTCGAGGAAGGGGCCGAGCCGAGCACATTCCCGGTATTGAGAACACTGCTCGTTCACGGCGAAATCGAAGTACTCGACGAGCTTCTCGATCTGTCCCAGGTCGTTCTTCAGCCCTACCGCCAACCCCTCCTCGTGAGCCATGTTAGCGAGGGCAGCGTTGTACTCGAGCTGATCCGACCATGTGAGTGGGAATCCGGTGTCGTTGCGAAATCCGTCGACGTTGTCCCACTCGACCGCGTCGAAGCCGGCGGCAGCACACTTCTGCAGGCGCGCCTGCATGATGGGCAACAGGATCTCGGTCGCGCTGATATCGAGCCACCGCTCTCCCGGCCATCCGTTCTTCTTGCCTTTCACCCCATGCGGGAAATCGCCGGCATCGGGACGCCAGTTCTCCCACGAACCGGCGCTGACGTAGCAGATCGCGTAGCCACCGCGCTCGTGGATCGCATCGACCGCGCGCTCGTTCGGAACGCTGTCGCTCGAGGTCTCGCCGTCCACATACAGATCGATGTCGAAAACCTCAGGCGTCCTCGGCCGAGTCTTCCCGAAGGGCCGGCTCCTTACGGCAACGTCGATCCCTCCGGTCGACGCAAGATCTTTCCCGGGGGTGAGTTGGTATTGGGCTCGTGCATCGGTCGAGGGATACGCACAACCGTTGCAAGAAACAGGATCCGGAAGATCGGCAGGCGTTCCACCGAGAGGAGCAGCGGGGGCCGGTAGGGCGGGGATAAGCAGAAAGAGTCCCACCGCGAGTCGAAGACATACATAGGAGCGGCGAACGATCGGACGAAGGATCAATGGGCTCTCCATAGCCGCTACAGGCTCGCACGCCGGGCCCGTGGGGGGAAGCACCCGGGATCAGTGCGCGGTTACGCCGGCCGGTCCTGCTTCACTAGTTGAGCCACCCGGGCGAGGTTGACCGCCCAACCAACGCCGAACACGCGATCCGTGAACACACGCTCGTCGTCCGGGTTCCACCATGCGTCCCGTAGCCGCTCGAGGGTCGGCGTCCGGAAGTCATAGGGAACGAGCCCCGCGACCGTGCCGTGCCACTCCCGCTCGTCTTCTGGCTTACTCAACTCCTGCGCGATGGCGGCGACCGTTACCCCGAACACGGCCGCGGCGATCATCCGCTTCAACTTCCTCATAGTGCCTCCCTGGGGCCGTGGCGGGTCGGTCCAC
>JAENWQ010000132.1 GCA_016649855.1 Actinomycetota bacterium
ATCCCGACCAGCTTGGCCCGCTCGAAAGTCTCGCGTTCGTCCGCTCGTTCGATGGTCGCCAAACCCCAGCGAGCAAGGAGGCCGAGCAAGGCGAACCAACCCGCCGAGGCGATGAGTGAGCTCCACGGGCTCACTTCGAGCACGAGGACGGCGAAGAGGCCACCGGCCCCGCCACCGGCCAGGGCGATTCCAGCGACCTGACCACCCCGCTTCGGACGGGCGCCACCGGGCGAGAGCGCGGCCGCGGGAGCGAGGAGCAACGAGAGCGTCGCGATCAGACCCGCGAAGAAGACAACGGAGTAGATGATCTCGACCTTCATGTGGGCTGCATCATACGAGCGTTCATAGATCGATCCCCGGAGGGCCCACGACTAGACTGCCCGGATGAGATTCGGGATCGTCTTCGCTAACTCCGGGCCTGGAACATTGCCCGAATATGCCGCGGGTCTTGCCCGGCTCGCCGAGGAGAACGGCTTCGAGTCCATGTGGACGGTCGAGCACGTCGTGGTCCCGGCCGGGCACGGTTCGACCTATCCCTACTCGCGCAGCGGCCGGATGCCGGGCGGAGAAGACGTGCCGATCCCCGATCCCATGGTGTGGCTGTCGTTCGTGGCCGCGCATACGAAGACGTTGGTGTTGGGCACCGGCATCCTGATCCTTCCGCAGCGGAATCCGCTGATCCTCGCGAAGGAGGCGGCGACGCTCGACGTGCTATCGAACGGTCGCTTCCAACTCGGAGTCGGAGTCGGCTGGCTCAAAGAGGAGTTCGATGCGCTGGGCGTTCCCTTCGAGGAACGCGGTCTCCGCACCGACGAGTACATCGCGGCACTGCGCGTTCTATGGAGCGAACCGGAGCCCAGCTTCGACGGACGCTTCGTGTCGTTCGAGAAAGCCAAGTCGTATCCGAAGCCGGTATCCCCGAATGGCGTCCCCATCGTGATCGGCGGCCACAGTCCCGGCGCTGCGCGACGGGCCGGACGGCTGGGCGACGGGTTCTTCCCCGCGCTGACAACCCCCGAGAAACTCGAGCCCCTCATCGCGGAGATGAACGCGGCGGCGAACGAGGCCGGGCGCGATCCCTCCGCGATCGAGATCACCTGTGGCGGCGCGTTCGATGCCGAGGGTGCCAAGAGGTTCGCCGGCATGGGGGTCTCTCGCATCGTCATCCCGCCGCCTGCATGGGACCTCGAGAGCCTGAAAGAAGGCCTCGGCCGCTTCTCCGAAGACGTCATCGGGAAATCCACGGGATGACCCGGCATCCACTGATCGCCGGCGCCCTCGGCGCCCTGATCATCGCGTTCTCGGCCCCCCTCGTGAAGCTCGCCGGCGTCACGCCCGCTACCGCGGCGTTCTTCCGGTGCGCTTACGCGCTGCCCGCTCTGGGACTCCTCGCCGCGCACGAACGGAAGAGGTTCGGCCCGCGCCCGATCGGACAGCGGAGGTTGGCATGGATCGCCGGGGTGCTCTTCGCCCTGGATCTGATCTTCTGGCACCACGCGATCCAAGAGGTCGGCGCCGGGCTCGCCACCGTGCTCGGCAACACGCAGGTCGTCTTCGTGGCGCTTCTGGCGTGGGTGATCCTGAAGGAGCATCCCGGAGCACGCGCGCTGTTCGCCGTTCCTCTTTCCCTGCTCGGAGTCGTACTGATCTCCGGAGCATTGGGTGCCGGTGCGTACGGGCGCAACCCCGCCATGGGCGTCGCGTTCGGAGCGCTCACGGGGCTGGCCTACTCGGGCTTCCTCTTGATCCTCAGAAGTGGAAACCAAGATCTCAGGCGTCCGGCGGGGCCCCTGTTCGACGCGACCCTGGCTTCCGCGGTAAGCGTGGCTGTGATCGGGTCAGCGATCGGGGATCTCGACCTCGGTCTTTCGTGGCCCGCGCACGGGTGGCTGGTCACGCTCGCGCTCAGCTCCCAGGTAGCCGGGTGGGTACTGATCTCGATGTCGCTCCCCCGGTTGCCGGCCGCGGTCACCTCGGTCGTGCTGACCCTCCAGCCGGTCGGCTCCGTCGCCCTCGGCATCATCATGTTCAACGAGGACCCGTCGGTGAGCCAGCTGCTCGGGGTCGCTCTGATCCTCTCCGGCCTGGCCGCCATGACCCTGCGGCGGAAGTCCCCTAGAGAGGTCGACGCCCCGCCATCAGGTGGCTAGGTCGCGCCTCTCGAACCCGGCGGCGGCAGCCACGGTCGCGACCAGAGCGATCGCTATCAGAACGATGGTGTGAAGGAGATCGACGCCGTTGATCAGGGGATTGTTGCCCAGGTAGTAGTAGAACGGCGAGTACTTCTCGAACGGCTCGAGAACATCGACCACCGGCGCCAAGGTTGCCAGGAGGAAGCCTGCCACCGCGATGGCTGAGGTGATCCCCACACTGAGTGACTTCTTGCCGGTGAAGGCGCCGAGGAACAGACCGATCTCTCCGAACGCCACCGCCAGCAGCGTCAGGGCGAGACATGCGGCCAGCAGCTCGTAGATCCCGATCTCCATGCCGACCAGAGCCGCGCCTCCAGCGACCCCGGCGAAGAGGACCACTCCCAGGAGCACCACCATGACCGCCAGCGCAACGCTCCGCTCCGCCACGACCCGCGCCCGCGACACCGGATTCGCCAGCAGCATCTCGAGGGTTCCTTTCCTCTCTTCGCCTGCGATCCATTCGCCGCCCCTGCCGATGGCGAAGATGAGGAACAGCGCCGGGAGCATCATCTGGAATAGCTGGCTGTTGAGGTATCCGACCGGCGAGACGAGATCTTCAGCGCCCATCAAGGCCTTCAACGCGTCGGGCATGTCCTTCATGATGTCGTTGAATTCCTCCTGCCCTCTCATCGCCGGATAGAACAGCACGGTGAGCAGCACCAGGGCGAGCACTCCGATGCTCCAGCCCAGGAGGCCCTTGCGATTCTCCTTGATCGACTGCCAGGCGATCCTAAGCACTTGCCTCATCGTTCCTGTAATAGGTGAGGAAGATCTCCTCGAGATCCGCGTCCTTGCTCACGATGTCCAACACCTCGAACTGCGACGCCGCCTTGACCAACGCGTCGATCGATCCCTCGACCGTGAAGTGAGCAAAGGCTTCGCGCACCGTCACTTCCTTGACCCCCGGCAACCCTTCGAACGCGCCGGCGGGAACGGCTCTCCCGAATCGGATGTCGATGCTCCGCAGGGCGCGCGACTTCAGTCGCTCGATGGTTTCGACCACAGCCAGCCGGCCCTCGCGGATGATCCCGACGCGATCCGCTACATGCTCGACCTCGGACAGCACATGAGAAGACAGGAATACGGTGCGCCCTTCGGTCGCCGCCTCCCGGAGCACCGTCAGGACCTCGTGCTGCACGAGCGGATCCAATCCACTCGTTGGTTCATCGAGGAGGATCAGATCCGGCTTATGCATCAGGGCCTGAACGAGCCCGACTTTCTGCTTGTTACCTCTCGAGAGCTGCCCCATGCGCCGAGTCAGGTCCAGGTCGAGACGCTCGGCGAGCTCGGTGCGATAGGAGCTGTCGTGTCTCTCACGCAACCCGGCATAGAAGTCGAGAAGCTCGGCGCCGGTGAGATCGGGGTTCCACGCAGGCTCACCCGGCAGATATCCGAGCGACCGCCGTATGGCGACGCTGTCCGCGTGGGTGTCCCGACCGAAGATCTGGGCGGCTCCCCTACTCGGGCGGATGAGATCCAACAACAACCTGATCATCGTCGACTTGCCGGCTCCGTTGGGCCCCAGGAAGCCGAACACCTCGCCCTTGGCAACGTGGAGCGAGACGTCTTCGATCCCGCGGTTCTTCCCATAGAACTTGGTGAGACCGGTGGTGACGATGGCCTCGGCCCCGGAGGCCGCCATCAGACCTGGGGCCGGTGCCGTTCGATGATCGCCTTGAAGTCCGTGCCCGGAGGCAGGGTCCCGTAGGCGCGACCGCCTCCCCCGGACAATCGCGTGGCGCAGAATGCCTCGGCCGCGCTCGCGTCGCCGTGTGCGATGAGCAGCGACGCTTGCAGGGCGAGGGCGAGTTTCTCGACGATCAGGCGGGCGCGCACTTCGATGTCGATCACATCCGACAGTTCGTCTTTCAGCTGCACGACGAAGCGATCGAGGCGCTCGTCTCCTCCCGCGGCCGTGGAGACCTCCTCGAAGAAGACCTCGAGGCTCTGGGGGGACCGGGCAAGGGCGCGGAGGACGTCGAGGCAGATGACGTTCCCGGAGCCCTCCCACATCGAGTTGACAGGAGCTTCCCGGTAGGCGCGGGCCATCGGCGCCTCTTCGACGAAACCGTTTCCTCCGAAGACCTCGAGGGCCTCCCCGGCATGAGCGACCCCGGTCTTGCAGATCCAGTACTTGGAGACCGCGGTGGCGAGCCGCTTGAAGAGCACCTCGCTCTCGTCACCTGGGGCATCGAAGGCGCGCGCCAGGCGCATCGCGACGAGCGTCGCGGCCTCGGACTCGATCGCGAGGTCGGCCAGGACGTTCTGCATCAGGGGTTGATCGATCAAGGGCCGGCCGAACGCACTGCGGTGCGCCGCGTAGTGGCTCGCCTGGGCGATCCCATGACGCATCAGCGCGGCGGAGCCGAGGGTGCAGTCGAGGCGCGTGTGGTTCACCATCTCCATGATCGTGGCGACCCCGCGTCCCTCGTCGCCGATCATCCGGGCCCAGGCCCCCAGGAACTCGACCTCGCTCGATGCGTTCGAGCGGTTCCCGAGCTTGTCCTTGAGGCGCTGGATGTGGAAGGCGTTCCGCTTACCGTCCGGCGTCACGCGCGGCATGAAGAAACACGACAGTCCGGTCTCGGTCTGGGCCAGAACGAGGAACGCATCGCACATCGGCGCGGAACAGAACCATTTGTGCCCGGTGATCAGATACTCGGAGCCGGGACCACCCCGTCCTATCGGTGTTGCGGTGGTCGTGTTGGCCCGGACGTCTGAGCCTCCCTGCTTCTCCGTCAAGGCCATGCCGCACAGCACGCCGGCCTTCTCGGCCACCGGCGCGAGGCCGAAGTCGTAGTCGGTGGAGATGAGCTTGGACTCCCATTCCGCGGCGACCTCCGGCTGCCGTCTGACGACCGGCACGGCCGCGTAGGTCATCGAGACCGGGCATCCGACCCCCGCTTCGGCCTGGCTCAGCGAGATCATCAACGCACCGCGGACGACGTGCGCGCCGGGTCGCGGTTCCCTCCAGGGAAGCGAGTGAACCGCGTGACCCACCGCCATCCCGAGCAGGTTGTGCCACGCGGGATGGAATTCGACCTCGTCGATCCGGCGGCCCACCCGGTCGTGGGTGTGGAGGACGGGGGGGTTCTCGTTGGCGAGCCTGCCCCACTCGAGGGCCTCTCCGCCGCAAAGTTCGCCGAAGGCGGTGAGACGCTCCTGGCCCCAGTCGCCCCCTTCGCGGGCTACCGCTTCGGCCAGCGGGCGGTTCTCGAGGAAGACGTTGTAGCCCTCGAGGGGAGGTGCCTGGTTCACGACCTCGTGGGTCGGCGACGTGCCCGGTTCAACACCCATATACGCGAGTCAACCACAGTGAGAGCAGGGGCCCGATCATCCTCCCGCGCCCCCTTCCTGCGCCCGCATAGAATGTCGGGCCATGAAGCCCTCCCACAGGTTCTCCGGCGCCGAAGAGGTCACCCGCAGGCTGGCGGAGACCGGCTACCTCGCCGGGCCCGAGATCTCCACCGTGGTCCACATCGCCGCCCGCTTGCAGAAACCGCTCCTCGTCGAGGGGCCGGCCGGCGTGGGCAAGACCGAGCTGGCCAAGGCGCTCGCGTCAACCCTCGGGCTCGAGCTGATCAGGCTCCAGTGCTACGAGGGCGTCGACGAGACCAAGACGCTTTACGAGTGGAACTACAAGAAGCAGCTGCTCCGGATCCAGGCGCAGAACGACGAGAGCTGGGACGAGATCGAAGAAGACATCTTCTCCGAGCCGTTCCTCCTCGAGAGGCCCGTACTCAAGGCGCTGCGCTCGACCGAACCGGTCGTGCTGCTGATCGACGAGGTCGACAAGCTCGACATCGAAGCCGAGGCTCTCTTGCTCGAGGTCCTCTCCGACTGGCAGGTGTCGATCCCCGAAATGGGCACGATCGTCGCAACACATCCGCCGTTCGTTGTACTCACCTCGAACAACGACCGCGAGCTGTCCGAAGCACTGAAGCGGCGCTGCCTTTACCTCTACATGGACTATCCCGATGCGGCACGTGAGAAGGCGATCGTGCTCGAGCGGGTGCCGGCCATCGCCGAGACCCTTGCGGAGCAGGTGGTGAGGCTCGTGCGCAGCATCCGGGAACTCGATCTCAAGAAGTCCCCATCGATCTCCGAAACCCTGGACTGGGCGCGTACCTTGCTCGCACTCAACATCGACACGCTCGACGACGAAACCGTCCGCCAGACGCTTCCCGTGCTGCTGAAGTTCAGGACGGACTTGGAGCGCGCCGCCGGACACCTGAGGCTCAACGCCAAGGACAACTAATGCTCCCGAGGCTGCTCGAGTTCGAGGGGGCGATGCGGGCGGCCGGGGTCCCCGTCTCGGTCAGCGAGAACATCGACGCCCTGAACGCGCTCGAACACATCTCCTTCGATAACAAGACCGCGGTGAGGTCCGCGCTCGCCGCCACGATGGTCAAGAGCCAGTCCCACCGCCCGATCTTCGACACGCTCTTCGAGCTCTATCTCGGTACCGGCCGCGGGCCAGCGGCCTTCGAGGAACGGGACGCCGGAGATCCCGAGGCCACCGGGGACGAGCTGATGGACGAGCTCACCGAGGCACTGATGGCCGGAGACGACGGGGCGATCGACGAGCTGGCACGGCGCGCGGTCGCCGCATTGGGACGGGTCCGTTCGTCGCCGACCGGGGACTGGTTCTCCCAGTACCAGGTACTGCAGGCGATGCAACTGAATCTCGTCCTGGGGCGGGCGATGCGACGAGGCGACCCGGCCGGGGGCTCGCCACTCGAGGAACGGCTCCGCCGCGAGGAGTTCGAGGCGCGGCTCGAACGCTTCCGCGCGGCGGTGCTGCGGGACACGCGCCGCAGGGTGGCGGAGTCGAGGGGCGCCGAGGCGGTGGCTCGCTACGCGGTGCGGCCACGCCCCGAGGACCTCGACTTCCTCTCGGCCAGCTCGGAAGAGATCAAGGAACTGAGGCGGGCCATCAGACCCCTGGCGCGGAGGCTCGCCTCCCGGGTCGCGATGAAGAGGAGACGGGCGAACCGCGGGGGCCTCGACATGCGCAGAACGGTGAGGCGCTCGCTATCGACCGGAGGCGTGCCGTTCGACACCGCGTTCCGGCACCGGGCCCCGCATCGACCCGAGCTCTTCGTGTTGTGCGATATCTCGGGATCCGTGTCCCGGTTCGCGCGGTTCGCGATGATGCTGGTCCATGCGCTCTCGGCTCAGTTCTCGAGGGTTCGTTCGTTCGCATTCATAGACACGATCGACGAGGTGACGCGTCTCTTCGAGCACGAGGACTTCGTGACCGCGGTAGAGCGCATGAACTCAGAAGCCAACGTGACGTGGCTCGATGGGCACTCCGACTACGGAACCTCGCTCGAGAAGTTCCTCAAGAACTACGGGAAGGACCTCGGGCCGAAGTCGACGGTTCTGATCCTCGGAGACGCGCGCAACAACTACCGCGCCCGCAAGGACTGGGC
>JAENWQ010000070.1 GCA_016649855.1 Actinomycetota bacterium
GACCAGGCACGCAGGGGATACAGAAGCCGTTCGTCTCGACGAACGGCAGAACAAGAGGGGAACCGTGGACTTCGTCATCCAGGACGAGTACGCAGAACTACAGAGGAACATCACCGACTTCATCGAGCGTGAGCTGAGGCCGCTCGAGGCCGAGCTCGATCCCGAGAAGGACGACGTCCCGGTCGAGCTGCGAGACCGGGTCAGACGTCGCTCTGCCGAGCTCGGGTTCTATGCGGCCGACTTCCCCGAGGACCTCGGGGGCAGCGGGCTGCCCCAGCTCGGGATGGTCCTGCTGAGAGAAGCCGCGGCCAGGACCGGCTGCCGGCTCGCAGGATTCACCGTGTACGGCCCCGAGGGACCGACGGGGGTCCTCCTGGCGGGGACCGACGAGCAGAAGAAGAAGTACCTGACGCCGCTGATCACGGCAGAAAAGTCGATGTGCTTCGCGCTCACGGAGCCCGATGCAGGTTCCGACGCGCAGAACATCAAGACGACCGCAGTCAAGGACGGCGACTCGTGGGTCATCAACGGCACCAAGCACTTCATCACGAACGGGAAGCACGCCGACTTCGCTCTCGTGTTCACGGTCACCGACAAGGAGCTGAAGGGTTCGGGTGGGATCACCGCGTTCATCGTCGAAGCCGGGGCGCCCGGATTCGAGGTCGGCCGAGGGCAGATCGGGATGCTCGAGGGCGAGGGCCAGTTCGAGCTCATCTTCCGCGACTGCCGGGTCGGCGAGGAGCAGATCCTCGGCGGGCCCGAGAGCGTTGGGATGGGGTTCTACGCGGCGATGCAGTTCCTTGCGATGGGGCGTCTGTCGATCGCCGCGCTGTGCAACGGGATCGCCGACTACAGCCTGGGACTCGGGATCGCTTACGCGAAGGAGCGTCAGGCCTTCGGGCGTCCGATCGGTAAGAACCAGTACGTCCAGGGCCACATCGTCGACTCCCTCGTCGAGCTCAAGGCATCGAAGCTCATCACCTACGAGTGTGCCGACAAGTACGACAAGGGCGATGGAGTGATCCAGGAATCGTCGATCGCCAAGCTGTACTCGACCGAGATGGTCAACCGTGTCGTCGACCGCATGATCCAGGTCCACGGCGGTATGGGGTGGATGAGGGACCTGCCCCTCGAGCGCATCTACCGGTTGGTGAGGATCTTCACGCTCGTCGAGGGCACCTCCGAGATCCAGAAGTACATCATCGCCAAATCCGTGGGCCTGTAGCGACTGCCGATGCTAGTTGTCGAGTAGACGCAGTGCGTCGCGGGGGCCGATGATCCTTAGGCCGGAGACGTTGACCTTCTCGAAGTGTCGATAGCGCGTCACGAGGAAGCCAGATCCGGTCGCTAGCGCGAGGGCGATCAAGTAATCGTCGTTTGGATCGTCGGGCACGACGCGCGGCGGGTCGGCGGGGTCATCGACAAGCAGGCCTTCTTCCGATAGTTGTCGTGAGAATGCCTCTGCCTCGGACGTTTGTATGTCGTAGCGATCTGCGAGCCGAGGAGAAACCAAGGCCTTGCGTACCTCGTAGATCAGACGTGGGCACACAAAGAGCTCGAACGCTCCGTCCTGCCACCTATCAAGAAGCTCAGACGTGGCGCCCTGAGATGTGAGCACTCCTGCTATCAAGCAGTCGGCATCGACGACCAGAGACAGGGAAGACCGGCTCAGCGAGCGTTTCCTTCAGAGCGGGTCTGGTGGACCGCCCGGGACGCGAGGTCAAGGGCTTCCTCCTCGGTTGCCTCGTTCCTTGAGCGGATGCGGTCGATCAAACTCAGGCCCTCCCGGAGGGCTTCCTCCAGGACGTCCGACTGGGTCCTCCCGGTGCGGGCCGCCCGAACCCGGATGTGACGCATCAGGTGCTCGTCCAGCGACAGGGTGGTTTTGACCTTTGCCATACCTCCATATTGCCACATACCCCTATTGCTGTCCACACCGAGGGAGGTTTCTTGCTAAAGGACGCGGCGTCAGACCACCGGGCTGATCGGCTCGTCCTCCGGGCTCAGGTGTGCGGCGTCGCGGCCGACCTCGCCCTCATGGGCCTGATGGGTGACCGGCAGCATCGCGTCCACCCGGTTCGCCTCGCGGTAACGGGTCAGCGACAGCACTGACAGGAGCACCCCGGCGCCGACGAGCACCGCCTGGACCCCGACGAGCGCGGCCAGCGCGGGAACGAAGGTGAGCGGCAGAAGCTCTCCGATGTGGGCGTGGACGTTGACGGCTCCGGTGACCCGCCCATACATGCCGTCGGGAGTTGCCCGCTGCGTCAGCGTCCGGGACATCGGGAACAGGACGCCGAGGACGATCCCCCACACCACGGCACCGAGGGCAACCACACGCAGGTCCGCAGTTCCTGAGTAGAGCACGGCGCAGAGACCCGACAGAGTCACGCCGATGACCACCGAGCGGGCCGTCATCAATCTCTCGGGCATCTTCACGAGAAGAACCGAGCCCGTGATCATCCCGAGCCCGAAGATCGCGTTCACCCAGCCGAGGGTCTCCGGACCGACCTCCAGCACGTCCCGGTAGAACAGCGGCTCGACCGCTCCGAACGCGCCGAACGCGATCCAGGTCGCAGTGCTCGTGGTGATGAACAAGCGGATGGTGCGCTTCGAATACGAGAACGCGAAGCCCTCCTTGATCTCCCGGATCGCAGAACGCTTGGGCTTCCTCTCGGAGTCGAGACCGTCGCGGGGAACGAGGTCGCGCACCTTCACCTTCAGGATTAAGGCCGCGGCCACCAGGGACGTGATCGCATCGAAGAGGAAGATCTGATCGATCTCCCCGAACTTCACGATCAACGCACCGATGGCAGGACCGGCCACGAACGCTAGGTTCCCGGCCGACTCGAGCGCGCCGTTGATTCCCTTGAGCTTCTCGTCATCGTCGGTCAGGTACGGAGGGAACGAGGCCACGGACGTGTAGACGACCATCGACACGAGGGAAAGGACCGCGATCGACAGCGTCATCTGTTCCATCGTGTCGGCGAACATCGGTGCGATCGCACTCGGAACGAAGGCGATCTCGCCGAAGAACATCACCCTCTTGGGATCGAACCGGTCGACGAGAAGGCCGGCGACCGTCGTGCCCAATAGGGCCATGACACCCATCACTCCCATCAGGAGCGCGAGCTGACCGGGGGTCGAGTTGAGATCGTAGGTGGCCTTGCCCCAGATCCCTACGAAGAAAGCCGCCTCACCCCCGGCGCGCGAGATGAAGCGCGCCGCGGAGACGCGCACCAGGTTCGGATCTGGTCGTTGGAGTTTCAACATCGGATCGCCTTACTAATGAGTTGTCGTCATCATGGGACAACAACAGCTCGACCCGCTGTCATCCCGACAACAGGGATGCGCTAGCGGACGACCTCGCAGGTCGGGGCCTCGGAGCCGTCGCATTCGACGCGCCACCGCCCTCCCTCGGCCTCCATCACGCTCGGCCAGGCCTCGGCGAGCCCCCGGGCGAACGACGCTCGGGCCACGATATCGAGGTGGATCGGCTCGCGGAAGACCTCGGAGTTCGGGAATGCGTCTTCGGCATCGATGATCGTCACGCCGGTTTCGGAGGCGAAGCGGTCCAGGAGCTCGTGATACGCGGCCATGTCGCCGGCCGGATCGGCATGGATCGGCGCGTAATCGCTGGTCACCGGCATGTTGAGGACCACGAGCCGTACACCACGGGCCTCGAGATCCTCGTGGAGCTGGAGGAGAGCGTCGTACTCGACCCCTCCGACCGAGAAGTCGATCAGCATCTTCCTGTAAAGGGTGTTGATGAATTTGTCCGTGGCCCTGTAGGTTCCCGGGTCCTCGAGACGCTTTCCCCGGGGCCCGATCTCCTTACGAACCTTTGCATCCTCGAGCGCGGCTGCATCGGACGAGAACAGATCCGCCGGGCGCCGGAACGCGCGACGGTACCGGAGGAAGAAGCTCAGTGATTCGAGCTCTCCCTCGAGGCGGTTCGCGACGCTCGACGCGGCCTGCTTGTAGCCCGGCGACGTGATGAACTTGTCGTACATGGTCTCGCCCTTGGGAGCGTTGTCGTTCATCTCCCGACTCTGGATCCCCACCACCACGACCTTCGGGTGAAGCAGGGGTTCAACGATGCCCGTTATCCAGGGTCCGACGGTCCGAACGGTTGGGCCGGCGAAACCGGCGTTGTAGCTGGTGATGCCGGAGCTCTCGGTGAACGCAACCGGATCGATCCCACCGGCCATCATCGAGCTACCCGCGAACACGACCTCGGCGGTTTCCCGGTCGCTCACCATGTCGTGGATCTGATCGAGCTTCTGGGCGATCTCGGCCCGGGGCCACTTCCCCGGGTCGACCGGCAGGCTGGGGGCGGCGAGGCGCGCTGACACCTCGAGCAACGCCAGCACGAGGGCGAAGCTGAAGAACGAGACATATCCGGATCTGTTTGTCTTGTGCAGCACCTTGCCTCCTTCCGAGCGAGCCTAAGCCGTCCGGGGTAGAAGGTAAGAAGACACTTCCACGACCGACCAGGTAGGTCGCCGACTGAGGAGGACACCGTGGCGCAGCTTCCCGATGGGATGAGGATCACATGGCTGGGACACTCGACGTTCATCGTTCAGGGGCCGGACGGCAAGAGGTACCTGATCGAAGCGTTCGTCAACTCGAACCCGTCCTGCCCGGACGATCTCAAGGACGTCGGGGAGATCGCCGCGATCCTCTTGACCCACGGTCACATCGACCACATCGCGGACATCCGGAAGCTCGCCTCAGCGACGGGTGCCCCCGTGGTCTGCAACCCCGAGATCGCCAACTGGCTCGCAGGCAAGGGGGTCGAGAACACCTTCGACATGAACAAAGGCGGAACCGCCGAGGTCGCCGGGATCAAGGTCCACATGACCCAGGCGATCCACTCGGGCGGGATCCAGGATGGAGACCAGATGGTCTACGGCGGCGAGCCGTCGGGGTATGTACTCGAGTTCTCGAACGGCTTCAAGCTCTATCACGCAGGCGACACCTGTGTGTTCGGTGACATGGCGCTTATCGCCAAGCTGCTCGCCCCCGACTGGGCGATGCTTCCCATCGGCGACCACTACACGATGGGCCCGCGTTCGGCCGCGGAGGCGGTGCGGCTGTTGGGCGTCAAGACCGTCGTCCCGATGCACTACGGAACCTTCCCCGTCCTGACGGGAACCCCGAAGGCACTGGCCGAGGCCGCGATCGATGTACCGGGCCTCGAGGTCATCGACATCGAGCCCGGCGATTCGATCGGATAGCTAGCCGCTGACCACTTTCAGAGACCGCGCGGTCGTGCGCGACGCTAGGTGCAAGACCGCGACGGTCGTCGCACCGCGCTCTTCGGCGTCAACCTTGCCTCCCCAGGGCTCGATCAGCCTGCGGGCGAGGTAGAGGATCCGCATCCGCCCCTCACCTCGCTGGATACCGGCGCTTACCTCGGATAGCGGGACCGAACCGCAGTCGAGATGAAGCTCTAGCCCGCGCTCCCCCTGATGGAAGCGAACCTTCGGAGTTCCGTCACAGACGTCTGCCGACACGTCGATCAGTCGAACGAGCAGACCGGTAAGCGCTCCTGCGTCGGCCAGCACGGCGGGGGCATCGTCGGACACATCGGCGGCGAGCTCGTCGAGCAAGGCGCGATGCTCCGATCCGTCCGCGGCGCTCGCCAGCAACTCTCTGAGCCACACGGGCCCGGTCGCTTCGCCGCCTCGACCGGCTTCGATCGACTTGAGCAACTGGAAGTCGCGCATGGTCTGGGCGGCCTTCTTGGATTCCTCCCTCAGCAGCGAGATGAACGCCTCGCGCTCCGGGTTATCGGGGCGCGACTCGACGATCTCGGCAAAGCTCCATACCCCGGACAACAGCCCGGCGAGCTCGTGCACGATCGTGGCCTCAGCGTTCATCTCGTCCCTCCTCCCCCTGTTCGTCCTCCGCCATTAGGTCGGTGGCCCCTATGGCCGCCCCCCAATTGTTATCGGAATCTTCGAGGGCAATCCTGAGCGTCCATCCCTCTTCTGGGGCCCCTTCGTCCCACAGGAACCACCTCAGGCGAGCCAGCTCGACCCCGAGCCGGGCCGGATCCGGGGGCCACGGCAGATCGCAGACGAGGGCCCCGAGGTACCAGGCCATCGATCGGCCGAGCGCGGCGCCCCGGCGGCGTCCGTGAGCCCCCCCGCTGGCAGCGGCCCAGGCGATGCGGTTGATCGCGGTCGCGGCGTCGATCTCGGCAACCCTCGCCTCGAGGGCGGTCAGGGAACCGACGGCTTGAAGCGCTCCTCCCTCCACCACCACCGCCCGTGCGGCCCCGTTCGACTCCGCGGTCCACGGGTGGACTAGGTCGAGCAACGCCTGGGTCATTTCTGGTTCATCGAGCCGCTGGCCGGGGTGTACGTCCACCCTCTCCAACCGAGCATCCGCTCCCCATGGTTCCTGCACCTCGACGTGATCGGAGCGGTAGAGGGCCAGCGCATAGGCGGGCTCCCACTCGACCAGGATCCCCGGCAGCTCGAGGATCTCGAGATGGGCGCGCTCGTCTTCAGTCACGACCTCTCCCCTCAGCACCCGTTCCTGAGCCACGTAGCAGGCGAGCTGGGGTTCCTCGATATGGGCCGCGAGCTCGGCCCAGGTATGGGTCGAAGCCGCCACTTCGGTCAGCGGTCCGTGAGCGAACCTTCCGACGTCGGGATGGAGCACTCCTGCCGCGTAGTCTCCCGGTGCCTCGAGCGCGATCCGGTAATCGATGTGTGCGGAGATCGGCCACAGCTGCTTGCCGCGCTCGAGGGCGTGCTCGCAAGCCTCGGCGAGGTCCACAAGCTCCTCCCAAGCCCGCCCCGCGCAGAGACCGTCGACCGCGCGCACGAGACCGTTCAGATCCCCCGCCTCGATCAGATCTTTGAGCTGCTCGTTCATCCCGCGAGCCCCAGCTCGGATTCGAGATACGGATAGATCGCGTCGGCCCAGCGCTCGTAACCGATCGCGCTCGGATGGAAGAGGTCCGAGGAATTGTGGGCCTCGGGATCGGCGGCGAAGTACCGGTAGGTCTCCTCGGCCAGAGGGACGACCGGCGCGTCCGCACGCTCCGCGACCTCCGCGATCGCGTCCGTCACGGATCGACCTCGCCACCCGGCCAGCGACCGAAGCGGTTCGTAGAACGCCGCGACTCGCATATCGGGCACGCCCGCTACGACGACCGTCGCCCCGGCTGCTTTTAATCGTTCGATCGCCTCGGTCATCCCGGCGCGGATGTCCGAGAGCGAAGTTAGGTGCGTCACGTCGTTCGCGCCGATAGCGACGAGGACGAGATCGGGCTCCATGTCGACGGCAGGCTGAACCTGCTCGGCGACGAGATCGGACACCCTGGCCCCCGATGTCCCCAGCGACATCATCTCGACGCGGTAACCGTCGGCGGCGAGGCGCTTCTGGCGAAGCGCCTCGAAGGCGTGTTCGGCATCACCGGCCCCCACGCCCGCCGCGGAGGAATCGCCGAGGACCACGAAGCGAAGCGGGGTCGCGTCCGTGTTGCCGAAGGAGCCTTCGACCACCAGCGCGAAGAGGATCCTTTTGAGCACGAAAGACCTAGGCCAGACGTTCTGCGATGTGCTTCGCGGCCCGGTTCGCGATCCCGTAGATCGTGAGCATGGGGTTGACACCGGACGCGGTGGGGAACGCCGAACCGTCGGTCACGAAGAGACCCGCTACCTCGTGGCTCTCGTTGTGCGGGCCGATCGCCGAATCCGAGGGGTCGGTCCCCATCCGGCACGAGCCCATCTGGTGGAACGATGCCAGCGTCGCCCGCCCCCCGGCGTAGCCCCTGGCCCTCGTCGCGGCCGCCCACGCCTCGTGTGCTCCCGGAGCACCCGGCAGGTAAGAGATCGGGGCCCCGTGAGGGGACAGGACCTCGACCGCCCCGGCGGCCTCCATAACGCGTCCCGCGCGGACGACGCCCTCGGCGATCCGCCGTTCGTCGTCCGAGCTCAGCTTGTACGCGATCCGAGGACTTCCGTCTTTGGCGATCGTGACCCGTCCGTTGGTCGCGTCCCGCGGGAGAACCGCGCAGAACGAATAGTTCTTGTACCGCTCCATCCGCTCCCGGTGAGCCGCCGCGCCTTCCCACGCGATGAAGGTTGCCCCGGCTCCGGGATGGACGGGGACAGTTTCGAAGATCGGCCCGTAGCCGCCGTCCCAGTGCCGGAACTCGCTCGAGTAACGGGCCTGGAGCGTGCCCTCCCACATCCTGACGTCGTCGTCGAAGATGCCGAAAGCCGCGGTCCCGGGATGCAGGTGGAGGTTATGTCCGACGCGGCCGCCCAGCCCGACCTGAGTAGCAACGCCGGAGTCTCTATCGAGCCGGCGGCCACGACGACGACCTTGGCGGTCACCGTGACGCGGTGAGGGCCGACAATGGCATCCACGCCGGTCGCCTTCCCGTCGGCGATACGAACGCTGCGCACATCCGCCCCCGTGACGATCCGCGCTCCTCCGGCTTGTGCGTCCTCGAGGTAGGTGCGCATCGTCGACTGTTTGGCACCGGGGCGGCAACCGAAGCCGCAGTAGCCACACTGTTCATCCTGAGTGCAACCTTTGACCGCGCGCGGAAGCAGGTCGACGTGCCAGCCGAGCTTCTTCAGTCCGGTCTCCAACAGCTCGTCGCGCCTACCCGCCGCAGACGAGTCCAGGTTGACATTCAGTCGCGCGCTGACCTCGTCGAGGGACTCCTCGAACTCACCGGACGAGAACGCTTCGATCCCGGTGATCCGGGTCCATTCGTCGAGGACGAAGTCCGGCGTCTTGAACGACGTCGTGTAGTTGACGACCGTCCCGCCGCCCAGGGTCGCTCCGGCGATGATGCGGACGTTCCCGTCCGTATTCATGAGCGTCATCCCGTACAGGTACATGTCGCGCGACGCATCGGCTTCGAGGTGGTTGAAGTCGCTCTCACTCCGGTAGCCGCCCTTCTCGAGAACGACCACATCGAGACCCTGACCGGCGAGAACGCCGGCGACGCATCCCCCACCCGCGCCCGAACCCACGATCACGACGTCGCAGTGCAACACCTCGTCATGATCGATGCTCAGGGGTGACAGCCTCTTGGGCTCCTTCGGGGCGTCGCCCATCGGTCCCTGGTATCCGATCCGGTTCCATTCGGGGCCCGGCCGGCCATAGAGGGACGAGAGCGCCAGGGATAGAACCCCGGTCGCTAGTTGACGCTGCAGCCCGATCCGGCTCGACCGCCACTTGTTCAGGAGGGCTTCGGCCTGTGTCTGCGACAACCACGACACCGGAACGGGCTTGCCGGTCAACAGCAGCGCGCCGGAACGCGTGTTCATGGCGCGCAATGACGCGAGCAACTGCTTGCGATCCGAAGCGGACGATAGCTGGGCGATCCCGTCGAGCATGCGCTCCGGAACCTCGGGGACGTAGCCGTCGCCGAGGGCGCCCCTGGCCAAAGCTGCGAGGACCGGACCGACGCGGGGAGTTTCCCTTGCTCTATCCATCCCCAGGTTCTACATCCCCAGAAGGGATAAGGCCATCGTCACGCGTAACTCCTACCGGCGGCGCGGCGGGCGCCTGGAGCGCCGGTGCTGTCTGGCCCGGGGCTTGCGGCGGCGCGATTCGGCTGCCGGCGCGCGCCGGGGACGTTCGGCCTCGGCCTTCGTCACCGCGGCGATGACGTCCTTCGTGGCGTCGGTTTCGCCGGTCTCTCCGGCTTTCAGAAGCAACTGGAAGATGACCGCCCGCTCGAACTCCTCGAGGGAGTCCGCGACCTTGTGCCGTGAGCCGGCCGGGGTGTCCCACTCCGCGATGATGCGACCGGCGTAGGGCACACCGACCCTCAGCGGGATCGAGCCGATCTTTCCTTCCCAGATGAGATCACCAGGTTCCATGGTTGTTCCTTCCTTCTCAGGTCCTATAAAGAGTGAGACTCCGTGCGCGTACTACCCAGATGAAGCACCAGGGACGCGCTCGGTCCGTGCCTAGAGTACGGGACCGGAGAGACTCGCGCGGAGATGAAGTATCCCAAGGTACGAATCACTATCGCTCTTGTCCTCACGATGCTTGCGTTGGGGGCCTGCACCGGGGAGCCTGAAACCCTGATGAATGATGGGACGATAGTCATCCAAGGTGGTACCGCGCTTGTTGGACCGGACCTCCGTCCTCTCGAGGACGCGGTCGTGGTCATCCGGGACGGGGTCATCGCAACCATCGGCAGCGCGACTGACGTCGAGGTCCCAGGCGGGGCCGAGGTCATCGATGCGACCGGCCTGACGCTCGTTCCCGGCCTCATCGACGCCCACGTCCACATCTCCTTCGCATCGCCCGCCGAGGTGCTTCGCGGCGGAGTTACGACGGTGCGCGATCTCGGATGGCCCCCCGAGAAGATCTGGGCGCTCGTGGAGGCTTCGGAGGATCCGGACTTCGACGGCCCGCGCATCGTCGCTGCCGGACAGATGTTGACGGTGGATGGTGGCTATCCCATGGCGGCCGGCTGGGCGCCCCCCGGAACCGGGTTGGTCGTGTCCTCGCCCGGCGACGCCGCTGCGGCGGTCGCCGCGCAGGCCGACGCCGGCGCGGTTGTGATCAAGGTCGCGCTCAACTCCGCGGTGGGCCCATCCCTTCCTCGGGAGATCCTCGGGGCGATCGTCGAGGCCGCCTCCGCGCGCGGCCTCCGGGTCACCGGACACGTGTACTCCCTCGAGGAGCTCGACCGGGCCCTCGACGCGGGCATGACCGAACTGGCCCACCTGCTGATGAGCACCGAGAAGATCCCCAATCAGACGATCGCGCGCATGGTCGCCGCCGGGATGACGATCGTGCCGACCCTGTCGGTCCGGGTCGGTGCCGACCTCGAGCGCGCGGTCGACAACCTCGTGCGGTTCCTGGAGGCCGGAGGGAAAGTCGTCTACGGCACCGACCTCGGCAACGCGGGTCCGGTGCCGCGATTCGATCCGACCGAGATCGCCGCGATGTCCGCGGCAGGGATGAGCCCGCATCAGATCCTCGTCTCCGCGACCTCTGCTGCCGCGGAACTGCTCGGGCTGGGTGACACCGGGATCCTCGCGGAGGGCATGTCCGCCGACA
>JAENWQ010000222.1 GCA_016649855.1 Actinomycetota bacterium
GCCCGGCTGATGGGAAGGATCGCCGGTCGACGGTGACGGTGACGGTGACGGTGATGCTCTTGGTGACGAAGGCGACGGAGAGGGACGGTCAGGCGGCGCCGCGCTCTCGGGCCCGGCGGTGCAGGCCCCCAGGAGCACGACCGAGCAGAGCGCGGCGGTGAGATATCTCACCCGCGAGGAACCTCTCCGTCCGTCCACTTGACTCTCTGCCCGCCCTTCGTTCCACGTAGGTTGACTCGCCTGCCTTACCTTGAGCCCATGAAGCGGACATTGCGAGTCGGAGCCGCGCCGTGACCCGGGTAGTGGTCGCGGTGGCGGCGCTGGTGACCTCGAGTTTCGTCCTGACCTCGTGCGATGAGCCGGATCAGGCGGCGCCGGCGCCGGTCCGAACGAGCTCCCCTACGCCGACCGTCGAACCCGACACCCGGCCCCCCACGATCGAGATCACCGCCCCGACGGACGAGGTCCCCGCGATCGCACCCGTGGTGATCGCCGGCACGGTCGATGAGGAGGCCGTGGTCACCGTGCACGGCATGCCGGCGAAGGTGAAGAACGGACGGTTCCGCCTCCGCTTGACACAACCGCCCCATACGAAGGTCGTGATCGAGGCCACCGATGAGGCCGGCAACTCATCAAACACGAAGCTGACCATCGAAACGGTCGGGGAACCTATCCGCGGCGTCCACGTGAGCGCCTACGGGTGGTCGTCGTCCACCTTGCGGGCACCGCTCATGTCGATGATCAAGGCCGGCAAGATCAACACCATCGAGCTCGACCTCAAAGACGAGTCGGGCTTGATCGGCTACGACTCCAGACTCCCCGAGGCGAAACGGATCGGGTCCGTGCTCGGTGTCTACGACCTCGCCGGCACCGTCGCGCGACTGAACCGGATGGGCGTGCGGGTGGTCGGGAGGTTGGTGGCGTTCCGGGATCCCGTGCTTGCCAAGTGGGCATGGAACCACGGCGAGCGCGCACAGGTTATCCAGACACCGAAGGGCCGGCCGTACGCCGGCTACGGAGGCTTCACCAATCTCGCGAACGCCAAGGTGCGTCGTTACAACATCGACATCGCCATCGAGGCCGCCAAGGCCGGGGTCGACGACATCCTCTACGACTACGTGCGTCGTCCGGACGGCCCGATCGACTCGATGCGGTTCCCCGGGATAAAGGGATCCCCCGAGCGATCCATCGCGGGATTCGTCAAGGAGACCCGGACCGCACTCGAACCGTTCGGAGCGCGCCTCGGGCTCTCGGTCTTCGGGGTCGCCGCCACGCGCCCGAAGGAGATCGGCCAAAACGTGCGTTTGATGGCGAAGCACTCCGACTACATCGCGCCGATGCTGTACCCGTCGCACTGGGCACCCGGCGAGTACAACGTGGGCAACCCCAACGCCAACCCGTATCCGATCGTCAAACGGTCGCTCAAGGACTTCAAGCGACTCGTCAGGGGCACGAAGGTGGCGATCGTTCCGTGGCTCCAGGACTTCTCTCTCGGGGTGCACTACGGGGTCAAGGAGGTCCGGGCCCAGATAGATGCTGCGCGCGATGCGGGCATCGACCAGTTCTTCCTTTGGGATCCGAGGGTCACCTACACCTCGGGGGCGCTCGACCGCAAGAAGTGAGTCGCGCCGTACATATGCTGAGGAGATGCTCCAACAGTGCGCCTCCGCGCTCGTCTGTCCATTGTGCGGGGCATCCTTCGAGGTCGAAGGGAGGTCGGTCGTATGTCACAACCGGCACACTTTTGACCTCGCACGCTCCGGCTACGTAAACCTCCTCCCATCGACGCGCAAGCTCGCCGAGACCGTCGGGGACAACCAGGAGATGCTGTCCGCAAGGAAACGATTCCTGGATGGCGGGTACTTCGATCCCCTTGTCGACGCGCTCCGGCGATCGGCGCGGGAGTCCACCGAGGGGCCGGTCGAGCCGGAGGGCTATGCGGTCGAGGTCGGCTCGGGCACCGGTTACTACCTTGCCGCGATCAAGGATGCGCTGGCCGGAACTCCTGCGGAGGAGCTCTGCTTCTTTGGCATCGACATCTCGAAGGCCGCCGCCCGGATGTCGGCTGGTCTGCACAAGGACATCACGTTCCTCGTTGCGGACGTCCACAAGGGGATACCTCTGGGCTCGGGCAACGCCCGCCTCCTCCTCGATGTCTTCGCCCCGCGCAGCCCGCAGGAGTTCGCGCGCGTGCTGCACCCGAACGGGCGCGTGGTCGTCGTCATCCCGGGGTCCGATCATCTCGGCGAGCTCGTGTCGCGCTTCGACTTGCTCCAGGTACATGGGGACAAGGAGGAGATCATGCTGAAGGACTTCGAGGGGACTCTCCGCCTGACTGACAGGACTCCGATCCAGTACGACGTGTCGCTTCCCGCTCAGGCGGTTCAAGACGTTGTAGAGATGGGGCCGAGCGCCCGGCATCTTTCTGACGAAACCAGGCTTGCGATCGATGAGACGACGGCTCTCACATGTACGGCCTCGTTCGTCGTACTCACCTTCGAGCGCCTGTAAGGGCAGATATCGTGCCCTCATGGCGAGATGGACGTCGAAGGACATCCCCGATCTTTCGGGGCAGGTGGCGGTCGTTACCGGAGCCAACAGCGGTTTGGGTATCGAGACCACCTTCGCGCTTTCCGGAGCGGGCGCCGCGGTCGTCCTCGCGTGTCGCGACGAGAGCCGCGGCAAGAAAGCCTTAGAGAGCATCCGCTCGTCGTTCCCGGACGCCGAGCTGGAACTGGCGTCTTTGGATCTCGCCGACCTTGGATCCGTTCGTCGCTTCTCGGACAGCTTCCTCAGCGCGCACGAAACCCTCGACATCCTCGTCAACAATGCGGGCGTCATGGCGATACCGGAGAGACGGTCAACCGCCGACGGTTTCGAGATGCAGTTCGGCACCAACCACTTGGGGCACTTCGCGCTCACCGGGCTCATGCTGCCCGCGCTCCTGAAACGTGCGGCGCGCGTGGTCTCGGTGTCGAGTTGGGCCCACCGGATGGGACGGATGAACTTCGACGACCTCAACTCGGAGCGCGGCTACCGCAAGTGGGTCGCGTACGGCACCTCGAAACTGGCGAACCTGCTGTTCACCTACGAGTTGGACCGCCGGTCGCAGGCGGCCGGCACCGAACTCGTGGCGGCGGCGGCACACCCCGGGTACTCGAACACCCACCTCCAGAGCGACACGATCTTCTCGTTCACCAACCGCTTCGCGCAGTCATCAGCGCACGGCGCGCTGCCGTCGCTCTACGCCGCGACCGCGCCGGACGTCGGTGGTGGTGACTACTACGGTCCCGACGGGATCCTCCAGTACCGCGGGTATCCCAAACGCGTTGACTCGTCGCGCGCGGCGCGCGATGGAGCGGTTGCCAAGAGGTTGTGGGACGCATCGGAGGAGCTCACCGGGGTCACCTACGACTTCGCCCCGCGGGTCTAGTAAGCGCGGTCCGACTCCCCCTCAGCCGGGCGCAGACGACCCAGCCGCTCGCGGACGTAGGGAGAGAACACATGCCGGGCCATCCAGCGCGCCTGACCGAACGCCCCGGCCCCCACCCGCTCCCCCGGCGCCGGCTCGGCGATGTTGAGGGACAACCCGAAGCGCTCGTTCAACAACTCCGCGGCACGGACCGCCATCAGCCTGTGTCCCCACGGGCTCGGATGCAGGCGGTCGATGCTCATCACGCGCGGGTCGTGTGTCTCGGGAGCGTTCCACGCATCGACGCA
>JAENWQ010000084.1 GCA_016649855.1 Actinomycetota bacterium
CGTCTTGATCTCGCTCCGAGCCGCAGCCCCATTGCCCTTAAGGGTCGCCTTCTTGAGGAACTTCAGCATGCGCGGACCGAGATAGAGGCCCCTAACGTCTTGGGTCGCCGCGGTGCGGATCACGTCGACAAGGTCGGAGAGCTCGAGCTCGCCCTCGTCCTCGATCCGTCGCTTCATCTCGCTGGCGAGCAGCTCAACCCGGTGGATCGAGCCCCACTTGATCCCGTCCATGTTGTCCCACGCACGCGCCGGCTTGTTGTTCCAGTTGACGAGCCATCCCTGTTTGGGATCGACGATCTTGGGCTGATCGGCGAACGAGACCTCGCCCTGCCACTCCCACTCGCCGGTACCCCATACCGGAAGGGACGGATGTGCGCCGGTCTGTCTCAGCGGGTACTTGCCCACGTGGAAGTAGCCGATGTGATCGTGGTCCACGTATTGCGCGTTGAAGGACATCGTGAAGTCCTCCGCGGCCGCGGCGAAGTCGTCGATGTCCTCGACCTCGGTGTTCCACCGGTAGAACGCGGGGACGGAGTCGACCTCGCGCATCCAGAAGTACCTCTGCTTCACGAACGCGACCGGCTTCCCCTCGACCGTTCCCCTCGCCGACACGGGTCCGTGGACGGTGCGGTAGAAGTTGTGCGTCTCGGACGACGGAGGTCCTGGGTCGGTTGGAGGAGGCTTGAGCTCGAAGGTCTCCTCGCGCGACTCCATCGGGAGGCAATCGCCTTCGAACACGTAGTTGTTGGAGTCCTGGGTCACCTCGCCACCACCCGGTTCGCAGAGGAGCTCGGCGCGGACGTCAACCGCATCCGAGTACCCAGTGGTCAGCGTCCAGGCGTAGTCCCGCCCGCGTCCCAAGGGGATCAGGACCGAGGCTCCGGGGACCGCCGGCCCCCGGAAGTCGATCCCGGGAGCGTGGACGTCGATGTCCATGAAGAACTGGGGCACGGAGTAGCCGACCTGCGGCGCTCCGATCTGGAGCGGATTCCCCGTTGCGGATAGTTCGCTCGAGACGATCAGGGCGTTCGATGCAGGCTTGGTGAAGCCCATCGCCTTGAGGAGCCCGTTGCGCATGGCCTGCTCGCTCGCCTCCTGCGCGGCAAGCTCCTCCGCCTGGTCCGGCACCGCGACCGACGACCAGTCAACCGGCCCGAGATCCTGGCTCGGGAACTTCCCGTCGGCCGGACGGATCGAGGTGTAGCTGCGAGGTTGGTTCTGGAACACGATGTCGTTGTAGACCTTCCGCCCCGCCTTCTGGCCGAGCCGCCCCGCGAGATGGGCGAAGAGGCCGGCGTTCTGCATCTCAGTGCCGGCGGTCTCGCCGAACGATCGGAGCTGAAGGATCACGAGGAAGAGGGTGTCGGTGACGGTCCACTCCTCCGGATGCAGCGGGAAGGGGTTGCCGGTCGCCGCGTACTCGACCGGAAGCTGGTCCGGGGTCAGCACGAGATCCGCGATGTAAGCGTTGATCCCGTCCGCGTACGCTTGCAGTCCCACCTGCACGGTGGCACCTGAGTCGCCGAAGCGATCGTCGAGAGAGTCGAACATCGACTGAACCTCGGCTTCGGTATAGCCCTCACGTCGGGTCGCGATGTCCATGTCGATGTAGTCGGGGCCGACGAAACCCGCGAGCGTTCCACGCGCGGCATGACGGAAGACGTCCATCTGCCACATCCGGTCCTCCGCCGACACGTAGCCGAGGGCGAAGGTCGCGTCCTCGATCGAATCGCCGTAGATGTGGGGGATCCCGAAGGAATCGCGCTCGACGGTGACGCCGGCCCGGGGGGAGTAGGTGCGCTCGACCGCGCCGTCGGGGCCGAACTGCATGGAGTGGAAGTAATCGGGTAGCTCAGCCTCGGTCACGTCGTCGTCGTTTATCAGCGAGGCGTACATCTCGCGCTGATCGTCGTAATGGGCTCCGTAGTCCCCGGACGCGAGCTCGAGGGCGGTGACGTTGCCTTCCTGCCCCGGAGGCACGATCGAATACGCCCGGAGATGATCCTCGAACGGAGGCGCCTGAGCGGATGCTCCGGGCACGGTGAGGGTCAATGCCCCCAGCAGGACGATGGCAACGGCGCGGCGCACGGTCCGCCTGGGGCGGGTGGTCATCGGAACCTCCGGGTAAGCGGGTGTGATCACCCGAAGGATTCGACCTCCGGTGGCGGAAACCTCCGGGGGCGGGCCGGACGCTCCTACATCACGCTGGTGCGGAACTCGGCGTACGGGAGGACGACCTCGATCGGCTTGGCCCCACCGATGGTGAAGGCGTGCTCGAACCGCTCCGGCGAGGCCGCCCTGGCGGCCGATTCGATCCGATCGACGTCGAGCCTCTCCTGCTCCGTCCTGGCTGCGGTCGAACGGCCCCTCAAGGCTCCGGCCGCCCCGAGAAGGATGCCCGCTCGTTCGGCGTCACCGGCCGCTGCAGCCGCTCCGGCAAGGGCCTCCAATGCGTGAGCGACCGGAACTGGATCGCGCGTTGCGCGGGCGAGTTCGAGGGCCCGCGATCCAAGCTTGCGAGCAGTGTCCGCCTCCCCTTTCATCTCTGCGATGAACGCCAGCGACGTCACCGCCAGGGCCGCGCCGGCCGCATCTCCTCTGCGCTCGTAGATCCCCCTGGCCTCGGAATGGAACCCGGTGGCCAGGTCGAGATCCTCCGATCGGCGTGCCGCCATCCCCGCGCGGTTGCGCGCGAACGCGATCGCGGCGTCGAAGGAGATCTCCCGGGCAAGGGCAACGGCCCGCTCGAGATCCTCGAGGCCTCTCGGGGGGTCTCCGAGCTGGGCGACCAGGTGTCCCCGGCGTGCGTACAGCTCGGCGAGGTTCTCGCGGGCGGAGAACCCTTCGGCGAGGCTCAGAGCTTCTTCGGTGAGCTTCAACGCCTGCTCGAGATGGCCGCTCCGTTCCGCGACGAAGCCGAGCAGCTTGAGAACCTCGGCCGCGCATCGACGGTCGCCGGTCTGGGTGAAGAGGGACAGGGACTCCCAGCCGTCGGGCTCAGCCTCATCCACAGCACCCGCCGCCGCCCTGAGACCGGCGCGGACGAGCAGGCCGAACGCGACGCCCCAGTCATCACCTTCGGCCCTGAGTATGTCGACCGCCCGGCCGATCTCGACATCCGCGGCGATCTCCTTCGGCGCGAACTCGTTGAGACGTCGCAGGATCCGGGCGTGAGCCTGACCGACCCTGTCGGCCAGCACCTGGTAGATCGCCTCGGCCTCCTTGCACCATTCGATCAACCTCAGGTCGCCCGCTTCGTCCATCCCAGGGTAGGAGCGGGCCAGGAGGCACTTGCCCCGCAGCGCGGTCGGCTGGTCCCGGCGGTCGTGCAGCAAAGCGCCCAGTCGCGTTCGGGCTTCACTCGTGTACCCGCGGATCCACCAGAACCGGCCGAGAGCCCCGGCGAGACGGAGGGCAGGACGAAGGTCCTCGAAGCGCTCGGCGCGATCGAGCGCCACCTTGAAGTTCTCGAACTCTGCATCCATCAACTCGAGCCACAGTTCCTGGTCACGGCCTCTCAGGCGCGCGTCACCGGCCTCCGCGAGGCGCACGAAGTAGGCAACGTGGCGCTGGGTCGCATCGGTCTCATCATCGGATCCGGCAAGCCTCTCCGCCGCGTGCTCACGGATCGTTCCCAGCATCTCGTAGCGCGTTCCCGACGGATGCTCCTCCGCCACGAGCAGGGCGCGCGCCAGGAGCCGCTCGATGATCGAGGGGGCGTCACCATCGGGCGCGCATACGGGTGACGCGGCCTCGATGGTGAAACCTCCGGGGAACGACGCCGCGCGCGATAGGAACGAGCGCTCCTCGTCGCTTAGTAGTCTCCACGACCATTCGATCGCGGCACCGAGGATGCGTTCGCGTCGTGCTACCCCGTCGGCCCTGTCACCCAACGGCGCGAGCCTGTTGGCCACCAGGTTGGCGATATCGACCAGGGGCATCGAGCCGACGTGAGCCGCGACGAGTTCAAGCGCTAGTGGAAGTCCGTCGAGGCCGATGCAGATCTCAACGACATCCGCGACGTTATTGTCATCCAGCTCCCACTCCGGATCCGCCCTCCGTGCGCGCTCATCGAACAAACGGACGGCGCCGTAGCGCAGGAGCTCTTCACAAGAGGACCGTTGTCCCTTTGCCGGAAGGCTAAGCGACGACAGGGGCCATAACACCTCGCTCGCGACCTGAAGGGGAGCCCCGCTCGTGGCGATGATCTTCGTGTGGGGCGAGCTATAGAGGATGGCTCCGACGAACTCCGCGGTCTGCTCGACCATGTGACCGCAGTCGTCGAGGATGAGGACGAGGTCGCGCGACGCGAGATAGGAGATGACGCGCCGGGCGATCCCCGCCGGTTCGGGTTGCCCGATCGTCCGGTGCCCGAGGATGCTCCCGCCCTCGTTGATGCCGAGCGCGACGGCGACCGCATCCGGGATCGTCTTCGGGTCGGTGATCCGTCCGAGATCGACGAAGAAACAGCCGTCCGGGACCGAGGAGGACATCCTTCGCGCCGCCTCGACCGCGAGCCTCGTCCGGCCTACGCCCTTCGGCCCCGTGAGGGTCAGGATCCGGTTGGTGGCGAGCAAACCGGGCACCCTCTCGAGATCGCGATCACGTCCGAAGAACCCAGTGGCCGTGATCGGGAGGTTCGAACGGCGGGAGCGGACGCTTTGGTGTTCGGGGGGTGGCGCCGAGACCCGGGCGTCGTGGAACGCCCGCAGTGCGTCCGCGTCCCGGCCCGCCCGGTAGAGGGCGCGGATCAACTGAGCCCTGAAGCGCTCGTCGAGAGGCTCTTCGGCCACCAGCTTCTCGAGCTGAGGGATCGCCTCATCGTGTCGCCCGCGCCGCAGCTCGGCCTCGATCCGCTCCATCGTCGCGACGCGGCGCATCTCTTCGAGCCGCTCGATGTCGCCCCGCGCCCAGTGCCGGTCGGCGAAATCGGCGAGCGCGGGCCCCCGCCACAGCGCCAGCGCCCTGCTGAGGTGATCCACGGCCGCGTCGTGGTCGCCCAGTTCGAGGAGAACGTGGCCTTCGGCGGCGAGCGTTTCGAAACGGGCCGCGTCCACGCCACTCTCGTCCACGGTCAAGACATAGCCGGGACCCCGGCCGATCAGAACCCGGCGCGCACCCTCTGCTTCGAGCGCCTTGCGCACCTGCGAGACCCGGGCCTGGAGGGCGTTCTTGCCGGGCGCCTCGTCGCCCCAGAGGTCGTTCAGGAGACGCTCGGCCGGAACCACTCGGCCGGCGTTCAACGCGAGGATCGCAACGAGCCCACGCTGCTTAGCCCCCGCGAGCGCGACCTGTCTGCCCCCGTGCAGGATCTCGAGGGGGCCGAGGATTCGGAACTCCATACGATGCACCTTAGCGACCCGAAGACTCCGGCATAAGGGGTGAGGCACACAGGTGAGCCACACGGGTGACCCGAGTTTCGGGGCGCCGGCCGCCGGGGATAGTCAGATGAGATGCAAGCCGGCGACAGGATCCATGATCGATACGTCCTTGACTCGCGCCTCGGTGAAGGCGGGATGTCCCAGGTGTGGTGCGCTCACGACGAGCGTCTCGAGCGGGACGTCGCGGTCAAGTTCCTCTCGGAACGTCTCGCCGAGGACCCCGAGAACCTGGTGCGGTTCTTCTCCGAAGCCCAGCAGATCGCCCGGATCCACCACACACACGTCATAACGGTCCTCGACTTCGGTGACATCGACGGGTGCCCCTACATCGTCATGGAGCAGCTCATCGGCGGCTCGCTGGCGGACATCGCGGGTGAGCGGATCGATCCGGAGCTCGCGCTCGGCTACGTCGCCGCGGCCGCGGCCGGAGCAGGTGCCGCCCATGAGCTCGGGATCGTCCACCGGGACATCAAACCCGGGAACATCCTCCTCGACGACGTGGGACAGGTTCGCCTCGCCGACTTCGGCATCGCCGCGTACGAGGGCGCCGAGAAGATGACCCAGACCGGGGTGGCTATCGGCTCTCCTCACTACATCTCGCCCGAACAGGCCCAAGGTAAGCCCGCTACCCCCGCATCGGACGTCTACGCGCTCGGCATCGTCTTCTACCAACTCGTAACCGGGCGGAGACCGTTCGAGAACGAGAACGTCACTGCGGTGCTATTGGGGCATGTCGAACGCCCTCCGGTAACGCCGTCGACCTGGGTGGAAGACCTCGACGGCGCCATCGAGGTCGTGATCATGCGGTGTCTCGCCAAGGATCCGCATGAGCGCTACGCGGACGGCACCGCTCTTGCGGCCGCGCTGGAGGACATCGCCGCAGGCGGAGGTGACTCCACGACTCCGGTGCCGCTCGTCGCCGGCGCGACCGCGGTCGTCGAGCGCCCGTGGCACCGGAAGAGAACCGCGGCTCTGATCGCCGCCTTTGTCTTGACGGTCGGAGTAGCGACGGCGGCGGCCGTGATGTCGGGATCGTCATCCGAGGGTGGCGACGTGGCCATCGCGGAGACGCCCAGCCCGACCCCCACGAATAACGGCAAGGGTGACAAGAGACCCGGCGAGGACGAGACCACCTCGCCCTCGGCGTCACCCACCCCCAGCGTGAGCGCCACTGCGCCGGTCGCCGCGGATGACGACGCCGGCGATGACAAGCCGAAGCCGAAGACGACGCCGAAGACGACGCCGACACCGACACCCAGTCCAACGCCGACGCCGTCTGCGAGCCCCAGCCCGGCCCCGACGACGGCGCCCTAGTCCGAGCTCTCCCTAAGAGGGATGTCGTAGCTCTCCTGCCGCGGTAGGTCTTTGATCGCTTCTCGCATCGCCCGGCGCATGCCGTCCCGATCGAGCACGAGACCGAGGTCCGCGGCATCCGCTTCGAAGGCATTGAGACCGGCGGCCAGGCGGCTACGCGGGAAGAAGCTCCCCGCCCACTCGACGTCGACCCCCCACAGCCACGACCGCGCCCGATCCCAGATCGCACGGAACGGGCCCCCGGATCGTCCGACCGCCATCGCGCGGTCGGTAGTCTCGTCGACCTTCAAGTCCCACCCCAGCTCCGAAGGGACGAACTCGAGCACGAGCTCCCCCGAATCGAAGACCACCGGCGTGCTCTCCATCTCGCCGGCGCGTTCTTCCAGGTCGCGGAAGGCGTCGCTCTCGGTCGCTCCCGACACGTCGTAGCCCTCGACCGTCACCCCGTGGTGGACCTTGCCCGCGCTGACGCCGAGGTCGACCACGATCGCGTAGGCCAGCAGTCCCAGCAGCGCGAGCAACAACAGCAGCAGCCGGGTTCTCAGGGAAACGTCTCTCATCGACCCATGCTAAGGCTCAGGGGATCAGCAGCACCTTGCCGAGCGTCTTCCGTCCTTCGAGGTAACGGTGCGCCTCCGCGGCTTCCTCCAGGGGGAAGGTGCGATCGATGCGGACCTCGATGGCCCCCTTCGCGATCCATCCGAAGAGATCGCTCGCCCGGCGCTCGAGCTCCTCGCGCTCGGCCACGTAATGGGCGAGGTTCGGACGGGTGAGGAAGAGAGAGCCCCGCCGGTTGAGCTCCTGGGGATCCAGTGGGTCGGCCTCTCCGCTGGACTGTCCGTAGAGGACCATCATGCCCCGCGGCCGCAGGCACGTGAGGCCGTCGAGGAACGTCGCCTTGCCCACCCCATCGAAGACGACGTCGGCGCCGCGGCCGTCGGTGAAGCGCGCGACCGCCTCGGTGAAACTCTCTTCGGTGTAGATCACGACCTCGTCGGCGCCGAAGCCCCGGACGAGGTCGGCCTTCTCCTGCGTCCCACAGGTCGCGATGACTCGGGCGCCCAGGAGCTTGCACATCTGGGTGAGCAGGTGGCCGACCCCGCCGGCCGCGGCGTGGACGAGGACAGTCGAGGGATCCGAGCCCCGGGCGGACGGAGCGATGTCGGGGCGAGGATGCCGAGTATCTCCGGCCCCCACCGGGTAGGTGTCGTGCACGAGGTAGTGCGCGGTCATGCCCTGCAGGAGGGCGGCAGCAGCCGTCCTGACCTCCACGTCAGCGGGCACCGGGACGACCGCGCCGGCCGGCACGACCACCATCTCGGCATAGGAGCCGCGCGGGCCGGCAAAGGCGACGCGGTCACCCTCCGATAAGGCTGGGACGTCGCGTCCGACGGCGTCCACCACCCCACCACCTTCGCCCCCGATCGTCGCGGGGAGCTCGAGCGGGTACTTGCCCTCCCGGTGATAGGTATCGATGAAATTCACGCCCGCCGCTTCGATACGGACCCGGATCTCCCCGGGGCCGGGCTCAGGGACCTCGATGTCGTCGACCCTGAGGACCTCCGGCCCGCCCACCTCGTGTACTCGCACCGCGCGCATATTGCCTCCTCGTGTGTCGCCGACGGTGGCCCTTATGCCACATATGCTACGGTCGTTTCGGTGGGGGGTAGCGTTCGGACCTTCCGGCGCGGGACCGATCGATCAGGTTTACGCCGATTGCACAGGTCCCCTCGCCGGGGTACGGCCGCTTCCTCCGAGGGAGTCGACGAAGGAGGGCCGCATGACCCCGCGGAACAGTCGGTACCAGATATCGCGACGGAGGTTCATCCAGGCTACGAGCCTCATGGCACTGGCTACGGCCTGCGGCGGAAGCAGCGACCAGCCGAAGCCGGGGCAGCCCCCCGCCGGATCCGCCCCGGAAACCAAGTTCACCGAGCCGTCGAGCCAGCTATCCGGAGACCTCCGCCTCCTGCTGTGGAGCCACTTCGTTCCGTCGCACGACGAGTGGTTCGACCCCTTCGCGAAAGAGTGGGGTGAAAAGGTCGGGGTCAACGTCACCGTCGACCACATCGACGTCACAACCATCCCCGCGCGCATCTCGTCGGAGGTCGGCGCGGGTGAAGGGCACGATCTCATCCAGATGATCGCAACGCTGTCACAGTTCGAACCCAGCGTTCACTCCATGAACGACCTCATGGACGAGGCCAACAAGCGCTTCGGCGAGCAGCTGGAGCTGTGCCAGAAGTCGAGCTTCAACCCCACGACGGAGAACTACTACGCGTACGCACCGGCGTGGTCGCCCGACCCCGGCGACTACCGCAAGTCCCTGTGGGAAGGGGTCGACCTGCCCGACGGGCCCTCGACCTGGGACGAGCTCCTCGAGGGGGGTGGCCGGATCTTCAGCGAGCAGGACATCCAGATGGGCCTCGGCCTGTCCCAGGAGATCGACTCGAACATGTACTCCCGCGCGCTGATCTGGTCTTACGGCGGCTCGGTGCAGGACGCCAACGAGAATGTCACCCTGTTGTCGGACGACACCATCGCGGCGGTCCAGTACGCGAAAGACCTCTTCGATGCGGCGATGACCGAGGAGGTGTTCGCCTGGACCCCGGCGTCGAACAACGAGGGGCTCATCTCCGGCGAGCTGAGCTACATCCTGAACTCGATCTCGGCGTGGCGCACGGCGCAGGAGAGCATCCCGGATATCGCGAAGGACATCTTCTTCGTGCCGGCCCTCGAGGGGCCGAAGGCTCAACTGGCCGCGCAGCACGTCATGTACAACTGGATCGCTCCGAAGTTCTCGGCCAACCTGGACGCCGCGCAGGAGTTCCTGCTCCACTACACAGAGAACCTGGCACTGGTCTCGTACCAGTCCAAGTTGTACGACTTCCCCGGATACCTGGACCAGGTGCCCGACCTGAACAAGTGGCTCGACGAGGACCCCTTCACTATCGAGGGCGACGACCCGGCCAAACTCCAGCCCTTGAAGACCGCGCTGGATTGGTCGACGAACCTCGGCCACCCCGGGCCGGCGAACCCGGCCATCGGAGAGATCAACGGCACGTACCTCCTGCCCAACATGCTCGCCCGCGTCGCGCGCGGCGAGCAGGAGCCGGAACAGTCGGTCATTCAGACGAACGAGGAGTGCCAGAAGATCTTCGAGAAGTGGCGGAACGAGGGCCTGGTCGGCGGAAGCTGACGCCCGGGACCTGAGCAAATAAGGATGTCCGGGACCTGAGCAAATAAGGCAGACGACCAGGGGAGGTCAGCGTGGCGCACGCCGTCGAGGTGCGTGGTCTGAAGAAGCACTTCGAGAAAGGCGATGTCCATGCCGTCAACGGCGTAGACATCGCCACCGAGGAAGGC